>JBEKKY010000291.1:0-5343 GCA_050010475.1 Acidobacteriota bacterium
GGCAGTCCCGAGCGATTGTTGAAAAAATCATTAGCGGTCATCCATGTGCCACGATTGGAGTAATAAAGTGATCCGTGGAAGTCATTGGTCCCTGTTCGAGTAATCAGAGAGATTTGCCCCCCTGCGGATCGTCCCTGTGCGGCATTGGAAATGTTGGTTGTCAGTTTGAATTCCTGAACTGAATCGGGAGACACTCGCAGTACAGAGTTAGACCAGTCTCCTGTCTGCTGTTCATTGATGTCGATACCATCCAGGGTAAGATTTGTCTGATCGCTGCGCGCCCCGCTCACATAGCCATCAGGGGTGACGCCCGCTTGAAGCGTCAGAAGGTCCAGTCCGGCATCCTGAGTGTTCAACATTGAAGCTTCCGCCTCGACAGTGACGGTTTCGCTTATTTCACCAACTTCCAAACGCATGTCGACCGTCATGGGGGTATCTACCAACAGATCAAAAGTCTGTTTTGCGGCCTTAAAACCTTTCAATTCGGTCCTGAGCGTGTATTTCCCGGGAACCAGTTGGACAAAGCGATAGAATCCAGCTTCATTGGAGACAGCGGTACGTTCTGCGCCTGAAATCCCGGTCAGGGTGAGCGATGCGCCGGGCGCTGCAGCGCCGGTTGCATCCATCACTGTGCCGGATAGCGATGTAGTCTGAGCATGCGCGGGGATTGCCAAGAGCATGCATAATACAAAAAAGCAAAGAATGTAAGGCATCCTGATGATTAATTTCCCTGAATCCATGTTCATTCTCCTTCTTAACACGGCTGTGGCTTTGAGGATTTTGAGTCATGCAATCCAAGCGACGGGTTTTCGATGCCCAGCCGAATGCTGAGAATTCGGCTCGCAGGGTGAACTGCGATAGTGTTAGGCAGAAACTAACAGGGTTGCTGGATGACGACGGCCCGACGTTTGAGGGATTATGCTCAGGTGAAGCCCGAAAACAGGAAGGTTGGCAGCGTATTCATTTCGTTTGCGAGTATTTCACAGAATCTTATTTTCTTTCAAGTTATTTTATTTATCCTAATGCATCCTGTCCTCCGCAAAAAAATATCGATGTAGCGGATTTTGTAGCTGCTGAAATCCTCAAGTTTCAACAACCGTAGAAACCTCGCCATGCCTTAATTGATTCTTGTTAACCTTAACTACGTGGCTATGCTCACCCAGACGGTGATATAATTTCGAACAAATCCCGAAAGGCGTTGAACATGATTGCCCTTATGCCGTTCAGGTTTCCTCATCGGCGAGCAGTGATTCGATTTGCTTTCTGTGGTTTCCTGGCATGGATCTCGACCGTTTTCTCCACATTTGCGGGATACAAGGCACGACCGTATGTACCTCTTCCCATCGAATCCTACGCTTCCAGGCTAACAAGCGAGGGACTTACCGTGGCAGTAGTTCCAATGTTTACTGACGCACTTGCCGCGAAGACTTTCGACAAAAAAGACATTGTGTCAAGTGGGATAATGCCGGTGGCAATCGTCATTTCAAACAACAACGGATTTGCTGTAGATGTTTCTGGAGATTCGACCGAGCTGCTTGTCAAAGGGGATCACATCCGGCCGGTCAGACCCGAGCAAGCGATTATGCGAATCTTCCAGCACACTCTACCTACTCAGGAAGTGCGCGTCCCGAGCCCTGTTCCTTTCCCTCGGATCGCTATATATAGGTCGAACGCCGATGCTTTGGACGATTTCAATTACAAGCATCTCGGAGTCAAGAGAACAGAGCCGAACTCCGTAACTGCGGGATTTGTCTATATGCCAGTAAAAGGCTTCGCAAACCTCAGCGAAGCGCTTGAGGATGCCCAAATCTATATTCCGGATCTGTATCAGGCAGATACCAGACAGCCCATGATGTTTCTAGAGATCGATCTCAAGCCTGCGGTGATTACGGGCCCGAAAAAGTAGCAGAGTGACAATCACGAATCCAATATCATCGTTGTGGATGGATAACGCCGGTTCTGCGCCCGGTTGTGCCTACTGAAAAATCCCTATGAGAGAAGTTCTTCGTTCCGATCTCAGTCCTTGGAAGCATGTACGCAAGAATCCACGGATCGCAAGAATCAGCAGGATGGAAATTATCCCGCAGGGCTGCCAGGATCTCGGTCACGGCATCCGTCTGACGTCCGCCTCAACCTGCGCAACAATCGCTAATTTCCCAGCACGAAATCAAGCGGCTTGCCGCTCATAACGGTGGTGAAGTCCGCCCACTTCCGGCAGTGCTATCACCCTGCCAAGCTCCAGCCGCTGAGTGGCTCTTGGCTCTGGTGAATCTTTGCCCAAGGATAAATGCGTCCGACTTTTGTGGTAATAATCAAAATAACGTCGAAGAATCCTGCGCAGCGATTCTTCGCTTGCCACGATGACATGATCGAGGCATTCCCGTCGGATGGATCCAATCAGCCGTTCCACGTAGGGTGACTGCCACGGCGATCGAGGAGCAGTAAAGGACTTCATGAATCCCCATGTCCATCAACTGTCGTCCGCTCTTCCAGGTCCAAAACAGGCGAAAGCCCTTACGATGCTATGCGATCACAGTCTCTGGTTTGACAATGACCAGGGCAGAGCGCCAGGCGGGCCAGATACGCGAGAGCCAAACCCAAAGCACTCTGTCCCAGGTCCGAAGTCTTGGCCTGCTGGGAACAGAACGCCGCAGGACGTTGATCTGGCGGCGCAGAGCAACGATCTCAATTTGGAGCTCACGCCGCGTTCACAAACTGAAAATGATGGAGGAGAGCAAGGAAATCAAGACGCTAAACATGAATCGAGAGGCTATCAGTTCGACCCTGTAAGCGCAATATTTTCAATCTGGACGGAGTTTTCAGCAGTAGGCATAAATACTTATTTCAAAATGGGTATTTGAGCGGATATCCAATCCCAGCAATCGATGCTTTAATGGTGGCCAATAGGTGGCGTTAACGGCGTTGCATAGATCTCCGGCCTCTCGCTGCTCCATGCTGGGAAGGCCTCGAGGGACAATTTATTCTAGGAGATGCATCACGCATATTGAACAGGTGCCACGAGATCGTGGCTGTACCGGCTACAACTCAATTAGCGGTCGGACAAAGCAAACAAGATGCAACCTTGGATCGAATCCGGCCTATGGCACCGTCTTAACTTCTGAGATAGAGGTCTGTCTGCCATGTTTGACTTAGCGCAGCATATTGAGGAGCACGTGGATAGTATCGACAGTCTGGCCGCAGCAGCGCCAAAACAGCGCTTGGCATTATTGCTTGCAGGAGGCGACGGAACGCGGTTGCAGGAATTCACAGCCCAATTGACGGGAGTCCCGATTCCCAAGCAGTATTGCCCCCTGATGCGTGGACGCTCGTTGCTGGAACTAACCCTTTTAAGAACTCATTACTTTGCCCCGATCGAAAACACAAGGGTGATTATCAATCAAAACCATCTCGAATTGGCCAGAGATCAACTGAAGGCATTGCCGGAGAACAGCATTTTTGTCCAGCCGGAAAACCGCGACACTGGCCCGGGAATAATCTTCGCGCTCACGCAAATCGCGCGAACCAGCCCCGATGCCACCATTGCAGTATTTCCTACGGACCATTTCATCGACCATGAAAAGGCCTTTATTACCCATGTCCTTAGAGCGGCGTGCCTGGTTCATCAGTTTCCCCAAAAAATAGCAATCCTTGGCGTTACACCCAATAATCCTGAAACAGGGTATGGATACATCATGCCAGGTCGGCCTTTGCACACGACCTTGACGCCCTGGAGGGTTTCCCACGTAAAAGCCTTCAATGAAAAGCCCGATCCAATAATGGCGAGGGAATTTATATCCCAAGGCGGGCTTTGGAACACCTTCGTAATGGTTTTTCAGTTGAAACGAGTACTGGGATTGTTAAGAGACATGGCACCGAAGGATTCCCAAAGGCTTTTCGAATTGCGGGATTACCTCGCGGAGGCCCCTGCGATATATCCACACATACATCCGTGGAATTTCTCGAACCACATCCTTGCTCGCATTCCGGAAGAACTCATCGTTCTCGAAGCACCGGACATACGCTGGAGTGATTGGGGCACGCGGGAATCGATAGAACGCACATACAGGCACATGAACCTTGTGCCCGCCTGGCGGCCTCTGGACTATGATTCCGAGTATGGAGTCGCTTAGGCTTGGATAGGAGACACTACGATTTATTTCGCTGGGGATGTGCGGAACAAAGCATGTCTCGAAATTGGTGGCTGAGTATGAATTCAGGCTCAAGGCCGATAGGTCTCGATAGATGATCAAAACCGACAGACTATGTAGCCCGCCGTTCATCGTATAAACGGGCGACGGCTTGAGTGAACGGGCTACCCATGCTTTTAAGTAGTTCCAGCGTTGATTATTCGATCCAGGCAGAGGGCGTTGACGAGTCGTCGCCTTTTTACACGTCAGCTTTTGGGAGGGGAAATTGTTATGACGGAGAAAAAAAGGCCTGTCGATTGGGAATCTCTGCTCAATGGCATCTTCCGCGGGAAGACGGTAATAGAATGTGGAATTGAACGTAACATCTATCTGCAAGGGCAACCTGCGGATGCGTTGTTCTACATACGGCGCGGCAAGGTAAAGCTCTCCGTTACATCCCAACAGGGCAAAGAAGCAATCGTCGCAATCCTGAACGCCGGTGAATTTTTCGGCGAGGGATGCCTCGCCCGTCAAACGGTGCGTATGGCAACGGCTACTGCGATGACAGATTGCACCTTTGACAAGATCGAGAAGTCGCTGATGGAGCGTATGCTTCATGAGCATCACGAGATTTCGGAGTTGTTTGTGAAGCATCTGCTTTTACGCAACATCCGATACGAAGCCGATCTTGTGGACCAGCTTTTCAACTCCAGCGAAAAGCGTCTGGCCCGGATTCTCTTGCTGCTGTCGCATTTTGACAAGGAAAGCAGGGCCGAAGTTATAATCCCCAGATTGAATCAGGATACGCTGGCACAGATGGTCGGTACAACCCGGTCACGGGTCAGTCATTTCATGAACAGTTTCAGAAAACATGGTTTTATCGACTATGACGACGGAGGATTGACCGTCCATAGTGGCCTCCTAAGCGTAGTCCTTCACGACTAACCCGCATATCTCAGACGGTTTCATTGCGAGGGGGGCCTACGGCAAATATGCTTTCGAAGGCTGCTTGATCGGCTCATGTTATTATCGTATAGATGGAATTCAGCAACAAACTGATTATCGCAGGGACGACGGCCCTTGTAGGAAGCTATTTCGTCACGCATCGTCGCCGGTGCCGAGAGAGCAGAAAAATGGCCAGTGAAATACTGCGAATGGTTGGGTTCCCTGACTTTTGGCAAATGGGAACGCGAATCACACTGGAATCGCCCCCGCT
>JBEKKY010000292.1:0-6484 GCA_050010475.1 Acidobacteriota bacterium
GGGGTAAGAACCAGTGCTACGCGGCAGTATGCCGGGAGAGGTATTCCCGGTTGCGCCTTGGCAGCAGGCGCACCTGGGAATGCGGGTGCGACGTATGGTCCGGCGGGCACGTATTCGACCGCCGTAATTGACGTGTCAGGCAGCGACAGCGATTTCAGCTTGTCGCAGGGAGTTTGGGCAAAGGAGAGAGCGGTCGCACAAACGGCAACCAACAGCAGGGTGACTACTGGCTTGATTTTCATACGGTTCTCCTGGAGTCTTTGAGTCTTCGAGGCTTTGAGTTTAACCTCGAAGACCCGAAGTCTCCAAGAGAGTTCCATCATTTACTTCAGTTTTGTTGCGATGACATCGACCTGGAACCGGTGCCTGCTTACGGGATCTTCCACGCTGCTCACAGTCACTGACTTGCCCAAGGAAAGCGGAGCTTTGGAGTGGATATCTATACCCCGGTCTACCGGATAGGTTCCTCCTTCAGCTTTTTCGGGAGGAATAAAGTCGCTGATTTGAAGCTGCAAGTCCAGCCAGGGACTGCTGTCGGTTTCTTTTACCGTGCAAAGGAAGCTGACACCTATATTATTTTTCACAGTTTTTTTATCCCCAATGCCGTAGGTAGCCGAACTTGACGACTGTATCCTTTCCATCTCTCCTGCCTGAAGCCACAAACTGTAGTGGCGCGTATCCAAGGCCTTCTCTCCATCCATTTCACGGATCGCAAAATCCAGGCGGTAGAAGCTTATCGGTTTAGCTGAATTCTCCGGTGAACGGGGAGCTGGAGAAACTGGTGGAGCAGGGGGAACAGGCGGAGCAGGCGCCTGCTGTGCGTTGAGAACAGGAATTACAAAAAGTGATACGAGTGCTATGAAAATCATTCCCTTTCTTCTAATAGTCATAACGGTTCCTCGCTTCCATTGAGTGTTTGTATGTGCAAGGCTTCAATTTCCATGGAGGGAATCTCAGGCTTGGGGATCTGCAGCGCCTGAATCTTCTCCAATGCCGGGATTTGCAGCGTTCTGAACGTAAATTCCTGCGCTGTGTCGACGGCGCCCTCCGTTGAAACAGCCTCGACAAAGGCTATGAGATAGCGCTCCTGGTCCGTCAGTGTGCCGGACAGAAAACCCGATTGTTCAGTCCGCCTCGACTTCCGCATAGACGGCTTTGCCATATTCCGATGTGGCAACGATTCCGACACAATAGTACTTGGCTGTGATTGCCGGGGTGGGCTTTGCTGGAGCCCCTGCTGCATTTTCCCGGAAATCTCTGATGCAATTTCCGTCGTCGCATGGTTTGGGAGTCTGGGCAGAAACACATAAAGCGAGCCAAGCAGGGCAGCCGCGCTGGCTGCCGCAAAACATATCCAGCGAAAAGGCCATCTTCTCTTTTCCAGCCTGTTGTTCAGGTTTGCAATGATCCGCTCCTCGAATCCAGGTCGTGCATCGGCGTTGCAATATCCGGCGGTTGCTCGGTCGAGCCAATCGTCCAATTCCTTTTCCAGCTCTTCACGGTTCATTGCACGCCTCCATCAAGCTTGCGAGCTTTGCTTTCATCAATTTCCGCGCTCGCATAAACCGGTCGCGGAAACAATTCATCTGCGCCCGTTTCCTGAGACGGCAGAGTGCGCAATAACTCATGAAATTCGATCTTTTCTCGATTACCGAAGCGGTTTCGCGACCGGTTCAGGGCAAGGCGCCAGGCGATGCGGCCAAGCCAGGCCCGCATATGCTCCACTTTTTCCAAATTGCCGACCCGAAAAGTCTTGAAGAAGGTTTCCTGGACGATGTCCTCTGCATCTTGTGAATTCCGAACAACCGAATAGGCGACATTGAGAACAAAGCGCCCGTGAGCGAATACGAGCTTTTCGAAATCGAGGGTGCCGGTGTCACACGAAGATGCAATGGGCATTTCGGCCAAGAGTATTTTCTCCATGGCGAAGCTCTCGAATCAAGAATCTTTGATCGGTTGACACAATATAAGACACAGCCGCCCGCTTAAGTGTCGGAAAATTTTTGGCGTTTTGCTTTTTGGGATGAGCGCTGGAATCGGGATTGCGGTTGGAGCTGGAAATCGGATAGTGGCTTTTGGGTACAGGAATGATAAGAATTATTGATGCGACAATCAAAAAAGATAAAAAAATTAACAAGAAAACGAAATATTCCGGCGGGGCTGCGGTATATCACTATGGGCAAGTGAGCGCCGGTTAATATTGGTTTTTTGTTGTGGCTGCGATCGAAACACTTGCCCTTCCACCGTTCTGCGTTAACGAGTTAACGCGTTTACGCGTTTTTTATTCCCTCGAATTTTGAGATTTGGATCAATAGCTGATTTACGCGAAGCTCAACCAGCGGCCAACCCTGCCATTCCGATCCCGCTTGCAGTTCATTAGCAGCAACGCGTGAACCCGTAAACGCGTGAACGCGTAAACGGGAATACGCCATATTCAGCAGGGTTGGCAGATGCATCTCCTCCGTTCAATATTGCTTCCCGATGGATTCGGCTTAGCAGTTATACTATATAAATGGAGGGTAGATCGTAGGGAACAAGGAGGAACAATGTCATCGAAGAAAATAGGAGTTCTGACCGGAGGAGGGGATGTTCCGGGGTTGAACTCGGCGATTAAAGCGATTGTGGATGCAGGATGCAGCAGAGACTATGAAATATTGGGAATCCGCCGCGGCTGGGAGGGATTGACTCACCTCAATCTTGAGGATCCTTCCAGCAAGGCAAACTATCTGCTTCCGTTAGACCGTAGAAATACCCGAACCATTGACAGGACCGGCGGGACGATGCTGCATACCAGCAGGACAAATCCGACCAAAATGAAGAGCATTCCGGAACACCTGAAGGGGCGCGAGTTTCCCAAAAAGGAATCGGAGAAGGAAGTGACCTACGATCTCACCCGGCAGGTATTGAAGAACATCGAAGACCTCGGGATCGATTGCCTCATTTCACTGGGCGGCGACGACACGCTTAGCTATTCTTCAATCCTTCTTAGCCATGGGGTCCGGGTCATCGCAATTCCCAAGACCATGGATAACGACGTGCGCAATACTGAATATTGCATCGGGTTTTCGACTGCCATTACGCGGGCCGTGGAAGCAATTCAGCGTCAGAGGTCCACGGTCGGCTCTCACGAGCGCATCGGCATTTTCAGAGTCTTCGGCCGGGACGCGGGATACACATCGCTTTACACTGCATACCTCACCGGCATTCGATGCGCGATCCCGGAGTTCAGGTTCGATTTGAATAAGATGATAGACTTGCTGATGCGCGATAAAGCGGAAAATCCAAGCAACTACTGCCTGGTCGTGCTGTCGGAAGGCGCGGAGTGGAGCAGCTACTCTATCAAGGAGTACGGCGAGGCGGACGCATTCGGGCATCGCAAGAAGGCAAACGTCGGCGAAGACTTTGGGGAGGAAGTCAAGAAGAGGACGAAGCAGGAGTTGGTCATCAGCGATCTGACCTACGATCTACGCAGCGGAGAGGCCGATTTCGTCGATAAGTTGGTTGCCAGTACGTTTGGGAATATGGCAGTCGAGTGTGTGGCCCAGAATAAAACCGGACTGATGGCCGCGATCTCAGGGGGCTGCTATGCGATGGTGCCTATTCCCGATTCGAAACTCGGACCACGCTGCATCAATGTGGAGGCCTTGTACGACACGGAGCAGTACCGGCCGAAGTATTCCAATAAAGTGGGTGTGCCTGTTTTCCTCACTCGCGCTTGAAAGATCCCGCTTTATGGACTGCCGTAATTATGGGATTAAAGATTCAAATTTGCTATTACAGGAAGATTGTCCGTTAGAGCGATCCACTTTATGTTTATAAACTGGTCGCCTTCATTCCCACCGTATCCATTTGCTGCCAATTTCCCTGATTCATACAGCCGCATCAGATGAGACTCGGTTTCGTTCGCAGGATTCGGTCCGATTGCCCCCGCTCGATAAAGCGCATCAACCAGAGCGATAAATCCATTTTCAAGGTCTGACTTGTCGGCCAGTGTGCCTTCGGAGGCGAGTATAAGCCTTCTCTGTTCTGCTTCTTTTGCCAGATCTGAGATTGAGACGCCAGCCCCATTTTTCAGCATTTCATTCATGAGTTCGCTCAAGTTTGTATAATTGGCAATTCCCATCTACTCTGCTCCTCTTGTTCTGGCCCTGAGGCGCTCCGGTCACTATTATAGTTCACGTATTTCCATTATACTCATGCCGGCGTATGCATTCTGAGATGAATCGGCTGGAGGAAATAAATGGGAATTTGTAAGAATTGTCAAAAGGAAACATCGGACGCATCCGTCACGACGTGTGAGGGGAATGCCTCTATCAAATATCCGGATGGAGAGTCCCTTTCAACCGTACCGTATGATCCCCAAAAACTCCATCTTCCGCACTGGTTCCGCTGTCCCGATTGCAATGTGGCGCCGAGCGGGAATCATCATTTCAATTGTGATCAAGAATATTGTCCGAAATGCGGCGGGCAGTTGATCGGTTGTGATTGTTTCGATAGTGCGGTGTGAATATTTGCCGCGAAGACACAAAGACTCAAAGGCTCAAACAGTTCCTTGGAGTCTTCGAGCCTTTGAGTCTTGAAGGTTAACAGAAACCTGCGAGCTAAGCGCCGGCGGTCTCGCTTGCTTTCAGTTTTTCCTGTAGATTTGCAGTAAACTGGTCGCCTACTTCCTTTGCCTTGGCCCGCATAATCCTCTCACCGAAGGTGGCCAGCCGGCCGACCAGGCTGACATTCGCTGCATAGGAAACATCGACCGTGTTCGGTGAAGTCTCATTCAGTTTGACCTCTATTTCAGTCGAAAAATTGCCCAGCTTGGTCACGTCGGCGCCTCTTCCAACCGCTTTGATATAATTCGGCGGGCGCACTTCGGTCAATTTCGTCGTAAATTTCAGTTTGACTTTGAACGGCCCCACTCTCTGCGCAACCACACTTTCGTACGTCTCTTTATCGATGGCTTCCATCTTTTCCGTGCCAGGCACGCAGGTACCAAGCGTTTTAGGATCCAGCAGCGAATCCCAGACCTTTTGAATGGGCGCCTGCAACGTAAATTGCCCTTCGATTAACATTTTATGACTCCTTTCTCTCTTAGAAGCATTGGGTCAAGGCACTCTCAGGTTGGCCCAATTGCTTGAAGACTGCAGGACTATTTTGAAGCAATTATCATAGCCAGACTGATCGCGGTGATCAGTCTGGCTACCTGCAGTAAACGATGGTTTTTGAGGCCCAAGCATCGGGCGAGCCGCCCAATGCTTGGGCCGTAGTCCTCCAGTCTATCCTTCTTCGACTTCAGTGGCCGTTTTCTTGAGTACATCAGCCAGGGCCTGATAACCCTTATTTCCGAATTCAGTAACCTGGGCCTTTATCAGCGTTGCATAGGAAAGCCCTTGCGTTTTCAGCCATTCCTTATGTTTTTTGTCGGTTTGTCCCAGATAATGCCGGGCTAAATCAAGATGCGCGGAACAGATCTTACGACACATTGGACAGCGATAGTTTGCCATTTGAAGATTCCTCCTTATTTACCTTTGCCTTTTGCCTTGGGAGTTGCCTTGTCTTTTTGCTCTTTCTCTTTGATAGCCTTTAAAACCTTTTCAGGTTTTAAGACGTTGCTAAAGAACTCCGCTCCAACGGCTTGATACACCGCGTTCGCCAATGCGGGAGCGGCAGGCGCGATCGTTGCTTCAGCAGCTTCCTTGGCTCCAAATGGGCCATTCGGCTCATAGGTGGGAACATCCAGGATCTCAATCTGTGGCATATCGCGGGTTCGAAGGATCTTATAGTCCACAAATTCAGGGTTGAGCAGCATACCCTGGTCCATAGGCATTTCTTCACATAGACCGTAACCCAGGCCCATATGAATGGATCCTTCGACCTGACCGCGAGCACCCAGAGGATTGATGATCTGACCGCTATCATGCACAACCAGGACATCCTGCGCTTCCACATGACCTGTTTCACGATCGACCTTTGCCTTTATCGCCATGATTCCCATGCCGTAGGCCGGCGAGATCATGCCTTTATTGTGAGGCGTGTAGTGGCCGGTTCCGGTCAGCGGCACGCCATCATTTGCTCTGATCGCATCTTTTACAAGATCATAGTAGGAGAGTCCTCGTTCCGGGCGCAATTCAAGGTAGATTCTCTTATTCTTGGCTACGAGGTCATAGGCGATATTCTCGCCCAGCTTCAACCTTGCGATATCGATGAGTTTCTGTTTTATCTGACCAGCGGCATCCTTAATCGCATTGCCGTTCATCAACGTTTCCCGGCTGCCCCAGGCACCGAGATCAGTATAGGCATGGGCGGTATCGCCCATATGCAGGCGGATGTCCTCGATGCCGATACCCAGTTCTTCGGCGCAGATCATGGCAGCCACCGTGTTGTGGCCCTGACCGACATCGGCTGCCTGGCTATAAAGATCGACCGTTCCGTCGAAGTTGACCTTTACGTGAGCCGATGAATAGGCATACGGAGTATCGATCCAGTTGAA
>JBEKKY010000293.1:0-5151 GCA_050010475.1 Acidobacteriota bacterium
GAGATTGGCAGAAAATTTCCGTCAGTTATTAGCGAAACCGTTGAGTGAAGGAGGATACGGAAAGTCGCCGGCAGAGCTTGCGAAAGTATTTCCCGTGGATCCCGCCGGGAATGCCGGCCGGCTTGCATCCGGTGGTGGATCCCAGGCATCCGAGACTGTTCCCGCCGGGCGAGGCGCAGTCAGTGCAAAGAACACAAACACCTGGACTGAAACCGAGATGGTAAACAATCGCCCGACGCCGGATTCTATTCATTTTTCCAAAGACGAATTTCCGGAAGCCATAGGCACGATGCGCAATGGTTCTGTAGCAATTGCCGCAATCACCTCGTGCACCAACACCTCTAACCCGAGTGTCATGATTGCCGCGGGATTGTTGGCCAAGAAAGCTGTGGAAAAGGGAATATTCCCGCCTCCATACGTGAAGACATCCCTCGCGCCCGGTTCGCGGGTGGTCAGTCAGTACCTTGAGAAAACCGGGCTTCAGAAGTACCTGGACCGGCTCGGATTCAATCTGGTGGGATATGGCTGTACGACCTGCATCGGGAATTCCGGACCGCTGAATCCCGCGATCGAGGCTCTCATTGCAAAAAATGATCTTGTCCTGGCGAGCGTTCTTAGCGGGAACCGGAACTTCGAAGCAAGAATTCACCAGTCGATCAAAGCGAACTTCCTGATGAGCCCGCCCCTGGTGGTCGCATTTGCGCTTGCGGGCCGCGTGGACATCGATCTGAACCGCGAGCCCTTGGGAACGAACCCGCTGGGGCAGGCAATATATTTGCGCGATATCTGGCCGAAGTCCGAGGAAATTGGCGAACACATGCGGTTCGCATTTGATGCCGATGCCTACCGTCGCCTGTATGGTGATTCCGCTCGGGAGGATCCGCTATGGAGTGAGATCCCGGTCGCGGCCGGCGGGATCTATCAATGGGACCCCGAGTCGACTTACGTACGGGAGCCTTCATACTTTGAGGATTTTCGGATGGAGCCCGGCAATATCGGCGAAATCCAGGGGGCACGTCCGCTCGCAATTTTAGGGGACTCGGTTACCACAGACCACATCAGCCCGGCGGGCTCGATCAAGCCTGCTTCTCCGGCCGGGATTTACCTGCAAGAGAAGGGAGTCTCACCTGAAGATTTCAACAGCTACGGCTCACGCCGGGGGAATCACGAGGTTATGGTTCGTGGGACTTTTGCAAATGTGCGGATCCGAAACCTGATGCTGCCAGGAGTCGAGGGCGGTATGACCGTTCACTATCCGAGCGGCGCCCGGATGAGCATTTATGATGCGTCCTGCAGGTATCGCGAATCAGGGACTCCTTTGGTTGTAATCGCCGGGCAGGAATATGGAACCGGCAGTTCACGCGACTGGGCGGCAAAGGGAACTTGCTTGCTTGGGATTCGCGCCGTGATTGCGCGAAGCTTCGAACGGATCCATCGCAGCAATCTGGTAGGTATGGGAGTCCTGCCCTGTCAGTTTAAGGAAGGGACAAGCGCTCAATCGCTCGGGCTCGACGGCAGCGAGGTGTTCGATCTGCTCGGGATTGGCGACGGTCTGAAGCCACGGCAGGAATTGACTCTATCGATTCGCAGAGCTGGCGGAGGAATCGAAAATGTCCCGGTGATCCTGAGAATTGATACTCCGGTCGAAGTGGATTACTACAGGCACGGAGGAATTCTGCCCTATGTATTAAGGCAGCTCCTGCAAAAATCCGTGTAGCGGCGACTGGCCGGTCAGGCTTGTCCAAATTAGGTTTTTATAGAGGCGGAAGCCTCGTTTAGTTTCACGGGGCATGCGCAGAACTAGGCTGTTTCACACATTATTGAGGGTTATTATTTCCCACTTGCCTCACCACGGAGTAGGAGGGCTATGATATTCAACTGCCTCCACTTTGGAACTTATGTGCTCAGTGTGCCAAGCCAACCGGGGACGCACAGTACCGATCCATTCACCAAAAAACTCTTTGCGCATTTCGCCCGTATCATGGACATGGAATGACACTGCATAGTCCTCAAGAACCTGCGTGTCGCATACTCCTTTGCCAACGATGGCGGTGATGCTGTAGAGCCCTTCATTTAGAAAGTTAGCGGGAATGCGGCAAACCGATTGAAAAAGACCTATTGGATAGGCAGATCCATTCCAGGGATCTTTCGTCAAGGAAACAGATTTGTTATTGTTTGACGAGAGCACGAACGTACCTATCTGATCCCGTAACCAAATGGCTGGATAGAGTAAGTTGCCCTCTCTGAGATTCCAATATTCGATTTGAATAAGTACCTCTTTGGATATATCCACATCCGCCGCAGAGGTGCCTATGCCCTCCTGGAGGATACGAACTGCGTGCAGACGGACGATGTCATTTCCGGGGGCCTGCGCGGGGTCTGGCCAGACCACCTCGCCGCCAGCCGAGCGTACCGTTGATAAGTAGTGCTGGACAACTGCAGCAGCTTGGCCCTCTCTCACTACCTTTCCTGCGTTCAATAGGATGGCCCGCTGGCAAAGATTCACGATGATGGGCAAGTCGTGGGATACTAATAGGATGGTTCTTCCTTCCCGGCTGATATCACCCATCTTGCCCAAGCATTTTTTTTTAAACTCGTGGTCTCCCACCGCAAGCACTTCATCTACAAGAAGAATCTCCGGATCGAGATGCGCAGCCACGGCAAAGGCTAGGCGCAAATACATACCGCTGGAGTAGTGTTTGACCGGCGTGTCCATAAACTTCTCAATCTCAGCGAAGGACACTATATCGTCAAACTTTCGAGTAATCTCTCCTCTCTTCATCCCCAAAATCGCACCATTCAGGTAGATGTTCTCTCGCCCGGTCAACTCAGGATGGAAGCCGCTACCAACCTCCAGGAGCGAACCCATGCTGCCGTGAATCTCGGCGCGACCCTCCGTTGGCTTGGTAATGCGAGAAAGAATCTTGAGCAGCGTACTCTTACCCGAGCCGTTGCCGCCAATGATGCCGAGTACCTCGCCATGGCTCACCTTGAAGGAGACGTCGCGCAGAGCCCAGAGGGTATTGTCGTCTTTGGAAGAGTTTTGTGCTGCGGCAGTCCCACACTGCCGACCAAAACGCAGACGGCGAAACGGGGCATATATGTGCTCCGTCAATACATCCCTTATGGTTCTATAGCGCTCGCGGGGGCCGATGCGGTAGAGCTTGCCAAGGTTTTCTACATCGATCGCAGTGTTGCTCATCCTTCACACGACATCGGCAAAGGTATCTTCCATTCGCCGGAAGTAATAGAGGCCGCTTACAAGTAGAATCAAAACGACGGCTGAAGACACAACCAATAGCGGCCCCGGGCCTTCAGATTTACCCAGTAGGGCCCACCTGAATCCCTCCACCACCCCAACCATGGGATTCAGACCGTAGAGAACTCTCCAGTTCCCCGGCACCACACTGCTGGGATAGGCCACTGGGGTCGCATAGAGCCAAAACTGGGTGAGAAAGGGAATCGTGTAGCGCACGTCCCGATACTGCACGTTGAGCGCCGACAACCACAGGCCACAGGCCAGTGAAGTGGCGATGAGAAGCAACAAGAATAATGGCAAGGTGACGATAGCAACACTGGGCAGAATGCCATAATATAAGATCATCCCCACTAACATAATAAAGGCAATTGCAAAGTCTACGAGAGCTGCCAATACGGTGGAAATGGGGATTACCAGTCGCGGGAAGTACACCTTCGTAATGAGGCTCTGGCTTGCTACCACGCTGTTTCCTGACTGACCCAGTGAGTAAGCGAAAAACTGCCACGGCAGCAGGGCACAGTAGGAAAAGATCGGATAAGGTATGCCATCGGAGGGTACCTTGATCAGGCGGCCAAAGATCACACTGAAAATAACCATCACAGAGAAAGGCTGAATGATCGCCCAGGCAGCGCCCAGGATTGTCTGCTTGTAGCGGACCTTGATATCTCGCCAAGTCAGGAAGAAAAGCAGTTCTCTGTACTCCCACAATTCCTTTAGACTAAGTGGGACCCAGCCGCTGGACGGTTCGATGACCAGAAATGGCGGCACGGCAGGCACGGTATTCGCTTGAGCGCCCTTCAAAATCAAGGCAACGTTCTTTAGGCGTTTTAAGAGCGGCATAGCGAAGATCTCTTTGTAATCCACATAGTTTCTTTCGCAGAAAGAGGACTTCGCCCTCTATTTGTAGGACGGGCTATGTAAGGTTGAAATGCCACCAACATGGGAATGCGGAGAAATCCCTTTTAAACGGCTTCGACGGAATGGAACTACGTGTGAAGTGGTCGCTTCTGCCAATGATCGTCCGCCAAAGAACATTCGATCGTAGCGCTGAGCCCTGGCAGAGCTTCCATGCGCTAGTCGAGCTGCGCAATGCCATCGTCCATCTCCGGCGTCGGCCCATGCCTAACACCGCCGCAGGCCTCTTAAATATTATAGTTAAAGCTCAATATTTGCCAAGACTTCGATCATTCCCGGTCATCAGCTTGGCACGATCGAAAGCTTTTGTGAAATGTGGATTGCGGCCCGACCAATGATTCAGCCCTGAGCGGCGCTCCTGCATGACCGTTTCCACAGTATCTGGGACCACCGGGCGCAAGAAGTTCAGGGGAATGTCCGGATCCGAAGCACCCAGGAGCGATCGAAGCATAAGCCGACCCGTGTTGATATTGAAGTGAAGCGGATCGTTCCAATACTTCATTATCAACGCTGGCGGCTCCTCCAGAAGGTCGTTATATTGAGAAAAGCTGATGACATTGCGATAGGTGCTGATCCTTCTCAACCAGTCTTCCAGCAAGGGCCAATAGCCCATCGACAAGAGGCGATAGTCGTCCCACGGATAGCTCGGGGTGATCAGCAGATAAAGTTGTGCATCATTTTTTTGGCAAAGATCGACGATTCCATCCAACGCGGCGAACGCGGTCGATTGAAGAGACATGGACGGAATGTCATTGTGAGTTTTCATGATAAAGTCGATAAATTCCTTTTGGCCGAAACTCGTCCTGAAGTTGGTTGGGGCCACCCAGTAGCCGAGTGCCGCCACATGAGCACTGCTCGGGAGACCGGAAAGATTGAACACTAGAGTCTGAAGGCTGTCGAAAGCCGCGCCTGCGCTCAAGAACAGAGATGCGGTGTCTTGCAAGAATGCGCGCGATGACTTCTCTGGCGACTGTGGC
>JBEKKY010000294.1:0-5680 GCA_050010475.1 Acidobacteriota bacterium
CCGGACTGTCATCAGCATTCTTGCGGTCTCGCTGGGTGTAACACTGATGTTGGTGATCGATGGGATCATTTCGGGCATGTTGAACGATACTGCGAACAGGACTTTGGGATTGGGGGCCGATTATATCCTGAATTCAAGCGATTCCGGCATGCTGTACGCCTTAAGTCAATCTGCGCTGCCCATCAAATTAGCCGACAAGATTCGTGAGATCAAGGGAGTGGGCGCCGTAACCCCCATCCTGCAAAAATTTATCGCGAAGGATTTCGGAATGGTGTTCGGAATAGACCTCCCCAGCTACGACCAGTTTCCCGGAACCCTTCAGATCGTGGAGGGAAGACGCTCTCTTGTGGGCGATGACATGATCGTGGACCAGTTGTACGCCATGGACCACCAGATCAAGCCCGGCATGCACATAAAAATAAGTGAGCATCCGTTTACCGTTACAGGGATCTGTCGCCGGGGCTCCGTGGTTCGGGAATTCGTGCCGCTCGCGACGCTCCAGAAAATTCAGGAGAGCGGAGACAACGTCAGCTTTTTTTTCATCAAAGCCGCTCCTGGCGCGGACATGAACGCGCTCGACGCCGAACTCCGGAAGGTATTTCCCGGGTATTACCTCATCTCGGCGAATGATGCCGATGCGCTGCTTCAGGGAACCCGAATCCCAATGCTGAAAGAAGTCAACTTTGCGGTTTCGATGCTGATCAGTTTCATGGTGGTGCTTTTGGCCATGTACACGACCATTTTTGAACGCACGCGCGAAATTGGGATTTTGAAATCGATCGGCGCATCCCGTATTTTCGTCGTCAGCATGGTTTTAAGGGAATCTGCATTCGTCTGCATTTTGGGCGTACTCTTCGGCACCGGAATCAGCCAGCTCCTCCGGAAAATTCTCACCACCGCTTTCCCGCTGCTTCAATTGCGGATAACCCTTCACGAGGTCGGATTTGCATGTCTGTTAGGTATCATTGCGGGATTGCTGGGCGCTCTGTATCCTGCCTATAAAGCCGCGCGAATGGACCCGGTAAAAGCCCTCAGCTACGAATAGTTTGCACATTTAATTGACGATCTGCTATTGACGATTGACGAATGAAGAAGTTCGTCGATCGTCAAACGCATCTGTCCCAGTCTCCATTAAAGAAAAATTATAAATTAGAACGTCTTAAGCCGATAAGTGCACAGAGATTACTGTTGGTGTTCGCGCCGGTTCCGGAAACTGCGGTGGTGGGGATGCCCATGAAGGCAATTCGACGATTTTTCGTTTCTGTTATTCAGGGAATGAACACGCGCAGGGAAGACAGGAGAAATATGATGAGATCGTTTGTTTGGGGGGTTCTGGCTTGTGCCGCAATTTTTGCGGCGACGGCGACGGCTCAGATGGATTTCCAGTTTCACGCGAAGGGGGAAATTGTAGCTTTTGCAGCTGAGGATTTCATACCACAGGATAACGGGTTGCCGACTGCATCGGTCCGGCTGGCGAAGGTGCTGATACACAACGGCACTTACGAGGGGGAGACCTCTATTCCCCTCAGCGAACTGAACCGGCGTACACCCCTTTTGAAGATGCACTTTAAGCTTTATCGAGGCCCGAAGCGGTTGGGGATCTTCACCTATGAGGCCGTGCCAGAGGAGAAAAAAATAAAAAAAGGGGAGGATTACCTCAGAGCCATCCCGGTAGATAAGGATGCCGCCATCAAAGCATTGACCGCAAATACAACGGAACAGGCGGACATTTTGAACCTGCTGAATATGACGATGGATGAAGCCACGGCCGCCGTGAAGAACGAATCCAAGCTTAATGAAGCTTTGGCCAAGGCGGAGGCTGATGAAATCGCCTTGCTGCAAAAAGGAAAGCTCGATAACAAGCCGCTTATTTTTCTTCCTGTGAGTGCAGAAAAATAAATCGTGAACGTCGTGGAATCCGAGCTGCCGAAGCGAACAAGAATCAGGAATAGGACGGATATGCGCCCCAAATGTTTCATTGCTGTGATCTTTTTCAGCTGCTTCACTCTCTCTGCTTTTGCCGGAGATGCGGCCATCCCGCCGGACCTGCAGGTATCGATTTTCAAAAAGGTTTTTGGCTTTGATAAGGCAATTCAGCCCGGATCGCTGAAGGTGGCGGTCGCTTTTACGGACAGTTCCGCGGCTCTCAAGGATCAACTGATAAAAGCATTTCAGGATTCCGGGATCGCCGCCAGCGCTGTCAAAGAGGAACAATTGTCCACCTCTCTCAACGGCGTGAATGTCCTGTATGTGACTCCTGGAGTTCAGTCCAAGCAAATTTGCCAGAAGAACGGGATCCTTTCCATCACCGGAACTCCTTCGCTCGTGGAATCCGGAGAGGCCTCCGTCGGATTGTCGGTCCTGGACAACAAGCCAAAGATCATCGTGCATCTCAAGCAACTAAAGGCGGAAGGGCACGAATTATCGGCCAACCTGCTTCAGCTCGCGAAACTTATTCAATAGGCAAAACCTATGACATTCGACAAACTTTCCATAAAGCAGAAACTTGTTGCGGGTACAGCTGTATTGCTCGTGGTGGTCGGTTTATTCATCTCTGTCTTCTTTCCGATGCGTCAGAATACGGCAATGAAAAAGTATCTGGTGGACAAGGCTTCGGTGGTCGCCGGAATCATTGCCTATAGTTCCCAGGCAGGACTGAGCTTTTCGGATGCAAGCACCGTAAACGACACCTTGAAAAGCCTCAAAACGGTGAATGACGTTGAGTTCGCGCTGGTTCTGGATGGTCAGGGCAAGAGCTTCGCTGAATATGGCAGCGAAAAGGCAGGCCCACTGCTTGAAGAAATCCGAAATGCGGCAGAGCAGGAGAAGCAAAAAACCTGGGAATCCAAAGGCTGTCTTCTCACGATGGTTCCTGTCGGCGACAATGCGAAACTTGGAAAAGTGATTCTGGGAATCAGTCTTCGGGCGCTCACGTCGGATGTTTCAACCAGTGCCTATGTTGCGGGCTTAATCGGCCTGTTGATCGCATTCATGGGCAGTCTGGTATTTTCCGTCATTGCGTCCCGAATAGTTACGCCGATCCGGACGCTTCAGCTTGCTGCACAGAAGATCGCCAGGGGAGATCCGAATGTCGTTGTCGATATCACTTCCAATGACGAGATCGGCCGTCTGGCGGATTCATTCCGGGAACTGATCGGATATTTCAAGGATGTGGCTGCCGCCGCAGAGGCGATCAATAAAGGCGACCTCTCCTCAAAGGTGGTTGTGAAGTCTGATCAGGATGTTCTCTCCAAGAATTTTCTCGCTCTCAAAGGGGTCATGGATGAGATCGGCCGGCTAATCGCCGCCGTACGCGAAGGACGATTGGGCGTGCGCGGAAAATCCGAGGAATTCCAGGGAATATATCGACACCTGATTGAATCCATTAATCGCATGATGGATGAAATTGTGGAGCCGATCCAGGACGCTTCGAGAGCGCTTGAAAAGGTGGCTCAACGCGATCTGACGGCGCGGATGCAGGGAGAGTATCAAGGCGACTACGCGATCATGAAACAGGCGCTGGATACTGCCATTTCGAATCTGGCCGAAGGACTCCATCAAGTGGCCGCCACCTCGAAGCACGTCGCGGACGCCTCGGGTGAAATCAGCACCGGAAGCCAGAATCTGACCGTCGGAGGCAACGAGCAATCCGCCGCGCTGGAGGAAGTATCCCGGCGTCTGGACGACATTCTGAAGGTGATTCAACGGAATTCCGTGTTTGCACGCGAAGCCAGCAACATCTCGAAGGAAGCCCGCCAGAGTGCGGGAAAAGGGGTTGAAAGCATGCGGCGCCTGTCGGAAGCAATCGACCGGATCAAGGCTTCCGCCGATGAAACCGCAAAAATTGTGAAGACGATCGACGAAATCGCCTTTCAAACCAATCTGCTGTCGTTGAATGCGGCAGTGGAAGCAGCCCGTGCGGGAGATACCGGCAAGGGCTTCGCCATCGTTGCGGGAGAAGTCCGCAGCCTGGCAATGCGCAGCGCCACGGCTGCGAAAAACACAGCTCAGATGCTGGAAGAATCGGCTCGCAACGCCTTGGATGGTGTGACGATCAACCGCGAGGTGCTGAAAAATCTCGGGGAGATCAATGAGCATATCAACAAGGTCGGCCAGGTGATGCTTGAAATCACGGCAACTTCAGAAGAACAGGCTTCGGGCGCCCAACACATTACGGCTGCGGTGGGACGCGCCAGCAGCGTCACTCAGCAGAATGCGGCTGCGGCTCAGCAATCTTCTGCGTCGGCGCAGGAACTGAGCGCGCAGGCAAGCGCGATGCAGAAACTGGTCCTCACATTCAGGCTTGGCAACCAAGAGAATGCCGGACCGATGATGGAGCAGCAGGATTCGGATATTTGGTCCATGATGCCCAGCGAGCAACCCGAGGCAGAAGCGCCGGGATTCGCGAGCCAGTAGACAATTACGAGTTACGAATTGCGAATGACGAATTGAAGGAACAAATTCGTCATTCGTAATCGGAGCAATTGTCCCAAGATTCCATCCAATACCCTCAGCAGACAGCCATCCTTCATCTGACAAATCATCCGCAGCTATGCCGTCTGGCGCTGGTGCCGGACGGATGAGCGTTTTACTGCGCCTGTTGTTACTCGCGATTCAATATTGTTTGAATTTAATATTCATGACCATGGGCACGCGAGACGCGGAGCTTCGATTGGTGTTATATTAGCGTGGTTAATCAACTGTTTAAATTTGAGAAAAGGAGCCCCATCATGCGCCGGGATATCAGGAAAGTTACAGTTGCGGTATGTGCTGTTCTTATCGGATTGCTTGCAGCCGGAACCGCCTTTACGCAGCAAAAGCAGGTTCCGCAGGTCAACTCTCCGGAAGTATTGGCCGATGGACGTGTGATCTTCCGGATATCCGCTCCGAAAGCGGAAACCGTCGGGCTGCAGGCCAGTGATATCTTCGGGATGACCGGCGGCGGCCCTCAGTTTACAAAAAACCAGGATGGCGTATGGGAAGCCACCATTGGCCCGATCGAGCCGGGTGCTTATCGCTACACTTTCATGGTGAACGGGGTCCCGGTCGTGGATCCGCGCAATCCTTCGGTCAGCGAATCGAACAACAACGCCTGGAGCCTGGTTTACATTCCGGGTGCAAAGTTCATGGATGCAGGCAATGTTCCTCACGGCGCCGTGGCAGCCGTCTATTACCACTCCACCGCTCTGGGCCGGGACCGGCGCATGCACATCTATACTCCGCCGGGCTACGAACTGAGCATTCTGAAATACCCGGTTTTCTATCTGCTGCATGGAGCGATGGACTGCGACGACTCCTGGTCGTCGGTCGGCAGAGCAGGCTTCATACTCGACAATCTCATCGCGGAGAAGAGGGGGAAGCCGATGATCGTCGTCATGCCTGCCGGCCACACCTCGCGCACGTTCGGGATGGGAGGAGGGATGACATCCACGATTGACGAATTCAGCCAGGACTTCGTGAAGGACATCGCGCCTTTTGTCGAAAGCCACTATCGCGTTCTGTCCGGCGCGCAGAACCACGCCATTGCGGGTCTTTCGATGGGAGGAATGCAGACGCTCAACATCGCGATATCGGATCTCAAGAGCTTTTCCTACATTGGTGTCTTCAGCTCCGGCGTTTTCGGTTCAGCCCCGAGCAAGCCCGCTGCTGCCGGAGCGACAGCACCCGCTTCTTCTCCCGC
>JBEKKY010000295.1:0-5113 GCA_050010475.1 Acidobacteriota bacterium
TTCAGTCCATGCCTTTTTGGCAGGTGCGGTTGCCTCATCCGCATAGATTCCCAATCTGGAGTTATCTCGAATCCCAAATTCTGAAGGCGTGAGTGGAGCAGGAGATGCACGGATCATAGTTGCGTATTGCGTGCTCGCAAAATGCCGTGAGCTTCTCTTTCGACAGATTCGAGTACTTGGGGATGAACTGCCTCAAATCTTCTTCGATGGTCTTCTGATTTTGCGAGGTTGGTGGCACTATCCTGACATCGAGAAGGTTTCCCTCGTTGTCGATTCGGTAGCGGTGATACAAAATACCGCGGGGTGCTTCGGTGCAGGCGTATCCCACGCCCTCTCGAACGTGAACGTCGGCCGCGGGCTCTTCCGGCATTTCAAATTTTTCAATCAAGCGCGCCGCTTCATCGCAGCTGTGCAGGATTTCCAGGGCACGGGCGATAATGCTGCGGAAAGGATTGAGGCAGGGAGGTTTCATTCCAGCAGCCTCGGCGGCCTCGCGCGCAAGAGGAGACAGCTTGTCATAGTTGAGATTGTAGCGAGCCAGCGGACCCACGAAGTAGCTCCCCCGCTGGATCAGCATCGAGTGCAGCGCGGTAGAGTGCTTTACGTGCTCCTCTGCAAAATGGCCGTCGAAGTGGGACACATCAATGTTCAGGCCTTTATTGGAGACAAGCCGCCCCTCGTTTAACGGGTATTCACTTGGATGTGAAAGAGCAACGAACTCGTAATCTCTCTCGCAATCCGGAAACTCAAACCCCGAAACCCAGCGGACGGTTTCGAGAGCCGCTTCTCGAGCCCACTTAAGGCGTTCTCCAATCTTGGCCAGATCGCGCCTGGCGGGCACCCTATAAAAACCTCCAACGCGAACATTAATTGGATGGATTTCGCGTCCGCCCAGAAGCGCGACGATTTCGTTTCCTGTTTTTTTGAGCTGCAAGCCGCGATTCACAGCCTCGGGATATTTTGCGGCCATTTCCAAAGCGCCGGGATAACCCAGAAAGTCGGGCGCGTGCAGCATATAAACACTCAGCGCATGGCTTTCAATCCACTCCCCGCAGTAAATGAGCCGGCGCAAATTGTGGATCGGGCCGTTGATTTTCAGTCCAAAAGCGTTTTCCACGGCATGGACCGCGCTCATTTGATAGGCGATCGGGCAGATTCCGCAGATCCGCGCTGTAAGGTCGGGAGCTTCAAAGGCGTGACGGCCGCGCAGAAATGCCTCGAACATGCGCGGCGGCTCGAAGATCCGTAACTGTACGTCCTCCACTGCGCCTTCCTTTATCTTGACGTGCAGTGCGCCTTCACCTTCCACTCGCGTAAGATAATCTACCTTGATGTTAACGGTTTTCATGCAATGTGCCTTTAAAAGCGCGCCGCTTAAAAGCCTTCTATCGCGTCGGGTGACCGGCCGGGCGCCCTTGCAGTGTTGCGCTTTGTCGCGCGCCTTATATCCATGCCCGTCTGCCTATTTCTCAAGCGACTCACTCTCTTTTCTAAAAGCTTCCGTCCATCCGTAGTAGCTGCGGAAAGACCGGATAATATCCTGGTTCGACTTTCCCAGCGAGCTGAACCATGCGCTCAGCGAGCTCGTATTCGGTGTTTCCTTAGGTCCGAAACAGCTATAGCATCCGCGGTGGTACGAAGGGCAAAGAGCACCGCAGCCTGCATGTGTTATCGGACCCATGCAGGGAATGCCGTTGGCAACCATGACGCAGACAATACCTTTGCTCTTGCAATCGAGACACAGGCTGTAGGGAGGAGTGATCGGCTTCCGCCCGTGCAGGTATGCCGATAGGACTTCCAGAAGCTGATATTTGTTCGGAGGACACCCCTGCAGCTCGAAATCCACAGAAACATGATCTTTCATGGGAGTGGATTTGTTGAGCGTCTCAATATATGCCGGAGTCGCATAGACTATGGAGACAAACTCCTGGACGTCCTTAAAATTGCGCAGAGACTGTATTCCTCCGCCGGAGGCGCATGCCCCAATGGTCACCAGGAACTTGGATGAACGGCGAATGCGGTGTATGCGCTCCTCCTCTTGAGGTGTAGTAATGGAGCCTTCGACAATCGAAATGTCGTAGGGCCCCTTTATAAAGGTGCTCGTAGCTTCGGCGAAATTAGCGATTTCAATTTCACTCGCAACAGAAAGCAACTCGTCTTCACAATCGAGAAGCGTCATCTGGCAGCCGTCACAGGAAGCGAATTTCCAGAAGGCCAGCTTGGGTTTTTTTGCTCGAGGCATGCTAAATTTCCCGCAATGCTATTAAGCTCTTGACCTTGTTATAACAGAACACCGGGCCGTCCTTGCAGATGAAGCAGGGTCCCAGCTGGCAGTGCCCGCAGAGTCCAATGCCGCACTTCATGCTGCGCTCCAGCGATAAGTAGATATTCTCCGAAGGGATCCCTCTCCTTTCGAGTTCCAGCGCGGTAAAGCGCATCATCACCCCGGGGCCGCAGACAAACGCGGTCGTTTGCAGAGGATCGAAAGAAGCTTTGGGAATGAGAGTCGTGACGACTCCCACATTTCCGCGCCAGGACGCGATCGCCCGGTCGACGGTCACATAAACATCGAGATCGAGGCGCCCGCGCCAGCTCTCCAACTCGCGGTGAAAAAGGATGTCCGCGGGCGTGCGTGTACCATAAAACAGGATGACACGGCCGTACTTCTGCCTTTCGAAGATCAGCCGGTACAAAGCCGGCCTTAGAGGGGCAAGACCGATGCCGCCCCCAATGATGATGATGTCGTTGCCTCGGGACTCTTCAATCGGCCATCCCTTGCCGTAAGGCCCGCGCAAGCCAATCACGCTGCCGCGTTTCCAAGTTCGCATGACCTTGGTTACGGCGCCGACAGCTCTTATTGTGTGAACCATACGGCCAGGTTTACCTGGATCCCCGCTTATCGAGATCGGGACCTCCCCAACCCCGAATACATAAAGCATATTGAATTGCCCGGCAGAAAAAGCAGCTATGCCTGCACCGTTTGTGGATTCCAGCTCCAGTGTAAAAGTGTCTCCGGTTTCCTTCAGTATCCGCTCGATGCGATAGGGCTGGGGGAGCATCGGATCCGGCTTCCGGTCTATCATCCTCAAGCTCTCCTCATGCGCGGTAGATATCGAGCAATTGGATTCGGGTTGCCTGCAGCCGACGGTCGATAATGTGCGCGAATCGATTCAGCAGTGCGTACCCAAGGTGGTGATCCGTTTCGCATTTGCCGCGCAAGCATTTGCCATCCAAAACAAGCGCGCGAGTCAGTTCCACCGCCCGAGCATCAAAACGCCACAGGTACGGGGACACCAGCCACGACCAGCCGAGTACATCGCCATCTCCAAGGGTCTCGATGGTGATCGGACCGCGTTCTGGCGAATAGATCTCAATGGCCACTTTGCCGCTCCGGATGATGAAGAATTGATTGGCTTCCTCCCCCTCGCGGAGCAGAAACTGCCCGGCATCGTAGCGGACGTTGGATGCACACCCGACCAGAAGCTGCAGGTGCTCCGAGTCGAGGTTTTGTAAAAACGGCTGTTGTGCCAGAATAGGCTCAAGCGTATGCATGGCTATTCTCCTCTTTTGCCTAAAAGTGACCTGCCCACATCACCACTCGAGCGGATTGCAGCTGTTTCCTCGGTAATATCGATGGCGACGGGGCACCACGTGATGCAACGTCCGCAACCGACGCAACCGGAGGTGCCAAACTGATCAATCCAGGTCGCAAGCTTATGTGTCATCCACTGGCGGTAACGCGAAATCCCGGAGGAGCGAACGCATCCGCCGTGGATGTAAGAATGGTCCATCGTGAAGCAGGAATCCCACCGTCTCCAACGCTCGGCGTTTTCACCCGTCAAATCCGTTCGATCTTCCACGCTGGCGCAAAAGCAAGTGGGGCAAACAATCGTGCAGTTTGTGCAGGTGAGACAGCGCCGCGAAACCTCGTCCCACCGCGGGTGCTCGTAATTGCGGTACAGCAGTCCCTTAATATCTTTGGTGTCCAGGACGCGGCCCATTCTTGATTCGGTTGCAGCCAGGAAGCGCTCCGACTTTTCGATTTCATCAGCGCGCGCGGGCCGACGCGGAATCTGCTGGAGGATCCGCGCGCCGCTCTCGGTCCCCGCTTCGATTAGAAAATAGTGCCGGCCAGGTTCGAGGATTTCGGTGAGCGACAGATCAAATCCCTGAGTCACTCTGGGCCCGGTCCCCATCGAGGCGCAGAAACATGTGCCGCCGGCCATGCAACACTGGACCGCTACGATCAGAGTACCGCCGCGAAGCAGGGAGTAGGAAGGGTCGGCGTACGTCCCATGCATGAAAATCCCGTCTTGTATGCCGATGGCTTTTAGTTCGCAGGCTCGTACGCCGAGAAAAGCCATTTTTCGCGGTGGCTCTTGAGGAACTGAGAACTCTAATCTCTTTTCGGTTTGATGGGATTTCCAAAGGCAGAGCGCCGGAGGAAAAAGAAATTTTTTCCATGATTGAGGAGCGACGGAATAACCGAACAGCGCTTCGTCATTTCTCTTCTTCAGCCGGTACGTCCCGCCGTTCTGTTCATCGGTCCAACCTGCAGGCAGATCTTTGGGGGAATTCAAGCTCGTGTAGACGATCGCATTGTCCACAACGCTTGGACCAATGACTTCATATCCGTTCGTCTGAAAAGCAAGGAACAGGAGGTCGAAATCGCTGCGGTCCAGGATGAGCTGACCTTCCACAGGGCCTCCTCAAAATCGGATACAAGCGCTTTTTTTAGATTAACAAACCTGTCATAAACTTAGCAAAAAGCTTGTTCCTCAACAATGAGATCATTGTGTCGGACACTCATTGGATTCTTCTATTGCGATCCTGGCTGCGGCAATAGTCCTGTCTGCCGCAGACGGGCGCTGAGCGAAGGGCAGGCCGAACTCTTTACACTTTTTGCACATTCTTGCGCGCCGCTTTCGACGGCGTCAGCGGGGGCGATTCCAGTGGGATTCGCGTTCCCATTTGCCAAAAGTCAGAGAACCCAACCATTCGCAGTTTTTCACTGGCCATTTTTCTGCTCTCTCGGCACCGGCGACGATGCGCGACGAAATAGCTTCCTACAAGGGGCGTCGCCCCTGCGATAATCAGTTTGTTGCTGAATTCC
>JBEKKY010000296.1:0-5101 GCA_050010475.1 Acidobacteriota bacterium
CTTTTCTGAAATACACTGGAACGAACCGCTAACTTGGGACCGTGCAGCAGCAAGGGAGCGAGTCCGACGGCGTGTCTTCTGCGCTTCTATGGCCGATGTTTTTGAGATCCGGGACGATTTGATTTCCTGGAGGAAAAAGCTCTGGGATCTCATTGAAAGGACGCCAAATCTCGACTGGTTGCTTTTAACTAAGCGTCCCGAAAATGCCCAATCAGCCGTTCCCTGGGGGAAGCGCTGGCCTTCAAACGTATGGCTTGGGACAACCGTGGAGAATCAGGAATGGGCTCGACGGCGGATCCCATACCTAGCGAAGACTCCAGCGGCAGTGCGGTTTTTGTCCTGTGAGCCTCTGCTCGGTCCTCTAGATTTATCGCCATGGGTTTCAAGCATCCATTGGGTGATAGTTGGTGGTGAAAGTGGGCACCACGCGAGACCCCTCGATCCAATGTGGGTGCTTGCTATGAGAGATCAGGCAACCAGCGCCGGCATCGCCTTCCACTTTAAGCAATGGGGCGAATGGAAATCATTGGATGGCATTATGCGGAGAATGGGGAAAAAGGCTGCCGGTCGAATCCTCGAAGGTAGATTCTGGGACCAGCTCCCTGCCGAGCATCGCGTCCAACGACCGTAGCCCTCGCCTCGGATCACCGATAAGAAGCGAAAATCTCGCTTGCTATTTTTCCGGCCACTGATACTTGCGAAGCGAAAAATAGGTAATAAACCACGGCGCCGGTTGAATTACGCATTGGCATTGGTTCTGGAACGTACTTGAATCCGCCGATCGATTTGAGCCGGGCTCTGAATCCCTCAGCAATGTCCTCGTTGTTCGCCTTCCTTTCCTCGACACCAAAAAGAGTTGCCTCGGGCACGTAGGCTACCCGCCGCCAAGAATCGTCTCCCCAGTAAGCATTCATCCTGGCGAGGTCGGCAGGCTCTACTCCTTCCGGGTTGCGCCATAAAACGTTGCGGTTCATATCCATCACGGGAAAATTCAGAATTAGATCGATCGCTTGCGAATGGCCTGCGGCTTTAATCACCTGCCAATCGAGCTGAAGCCCGTAAGGATCTAATAGGCAGAGGCCGCGTTCGTACTTCCTGTAATCGACACGCGGCAAGATTTCCTGGAGGAGGAGATCGTTACAATCACCAGTGTAAATGTGCACGTCATCTCGTTCGCCATATAGCTTACGGACAAGCTCGCGGAGGTGGTCCGCTTTATCGCTGTCCAGATCGATCAGATAGTACTCCTGAAAGGGAGGCTCGACAGCGAGAGCGTTGAGAGGGCTCCCAGGAACGGGCGTTCCCCTTTTCTTTGAGACGTGGACGCCGGCCCCTGCAAAGGCATCGATATAAACTCGGTGAAACCTGGCTCGCGTCTGCGCAGCCAGGATTTTGGAATATGCGGCGGCGTACTTCTGGATGATCTGAAGCTTGATTTCTGACCAGTATCCAATCTCATCGAACTTCAAAGTAGATCTCCCCCTATTGTGCGTTTATCAAAGTTGCGTTCATTCCACTCGGGAAGCACGACCCACTCCCGGCCTCGTGCCCGTACCAGAGAACCAACAGCAAATGGCATTGCCTGCTCCCAAAAAACAGAAATGCAGCTACCGATTTCACGAAGCACGCATAGAGATTTACGGGTGATACTCAGAACACGTCCTTTCCCCCTCCCCTAATTTAGTGACACTTGAAGAAAAGGTTGACTCCACTGCCCGACCGGTTCTACCTTGATAATGGAATCTGAATCCCGGCTCGTTTTGGTAGTAGGATTCCTCCGGGGAGCCGAGAGGCTCCCTTTTCCGTCATAAAGCCGCACAATTCCATAAGGATCGATCGACGAAGCGACTTTCCATAGCACCGGATGCGGCGCTTTTGCGAAAGCGACAAGCAGCCACGCTCCAACGTGCTTCGCCGTCGGCAATGCCGGCGTTAGACGAGCAGTCGTCTCTTTCGGCCTATTGCCTTTGCCGGCTCCGGCTTTTTCGGAGATAGCCGGAAAACCTCATGTCCGGAAGCTTTTTGAATGGAACGTAGATCGGCACAGATCGCAGTAAGATCAGCCCGGAATTTCCGGGTGTGCTCCATTCGATATTTCCGGACTTCTTCAACAATCGGGTCTTTCATTTTTCGATCCCCAGCAATTCCTCAGGCGAGCAGATTTCGGGACATGCGTATCCCTCGTCCTCGACGGTCCGCGGGACCATAATGCGAGTGAATGGGTTGTTCATATGAGTAAAGTTCCATGTAAGGAGGACATCCATGCCGTTGACAGCAGCCACAGCGATGTCCGATCTCCATCGATAGGAGAAGCGCCGAATGAACCAACTACCTAATTCAGCCCGCCGAAGCAGGGAAACAGAATTACGTCCGAGTGAGGGAATCCCTGTTATGTTAAACCTAAATCAGTTCTTGGCAACAGCAAATGTATGCTATACAGAGCGTCATAAATGAATGTCGCAAAACAGAGGCCCGAAGGGCCGCCAGAGAATAGCCCCGGCCGTGAGGCCGGGGTAAGGGATGATCCCACAGTCGAGCACCGAAGGTGCGGCACTTGAATTGCCAGTCGTGCCGCGCCTTCGGCGCTCGATCTCTCCGCAATCCTATCCCGGCCTGACGGCCGGGCCTAACCACTGCCGGCCCTTCGGGCCTGGGAACCTCGATTCTGCGCATCTTTGCTTGTAGTGGATTTATGTCGCCATATATAAAAGACCAAATACGAACCGCTTAAGGGTTACGTGTCCCCCCCTGCGGCGCGGCTGATCGGCTCTGCCGGGTTGAGCTTAATCCAGGAGGGACTGCGCGGCGTGGTTCGCCTCCCGGACGGCTGAAGGTTGCTGCACGGCACACTAGCTCACTATTTCGTATTGCTCCGGGAATCCCACAGGTGTATCCTACCAATAAATAGCGTTATGCGTTGAACTTCATCGCCGAATCAGAGCGCAACTCGCGCAATAACCGCCCACAGCACTCTCTTCCGACGCGGTAGGTGTGATATGGAATTCCACAAGCACATACTCTACGTCAACAACCATCAAGAGCATCGTGCTTCACCTATCCCGGCGTTCTAACCCCGGAACTTCACTGTGCCAAGCCGGCGATCGCGGCTTGGAAAAGTTGTGGAGCTCCTCCAGCAAATTCGAAACCATCCTGGCGCTAGGGAGAACATATATGGCGCACAACCACGGCAATGAATATCAGATCAGAATTGTTCACGAGGACGGAACTGAGGAACTGAGCGGGTTGATGAATAGCACGGAGCAGGTTGCTCAGGCGATGGCTGCGGTCGACAGGCCAAAAGGCAAAGCTTACTGGCTTCTGGTACGAAACGTTCTCTGTCCCAACTGCCCGGAGAGGCAACAGCTAATAGTGGAATATCCCGTTACGAATGTCCCATCTCCACGATACAGCCCCAATGATTCCCATTATCTGCTGGCAGTGGGGTTGAAGGACCGGCGCGCTTTGGGTTTTTCAGCATCATGGCATACGCGGTAAGCTGGCACACGCACGAAATCGGCATTAGCATTATGGCGCTCGGTGCACAACCCGGTCGCGGGTCAGTCATTTCATGAATAAGCCCGGTTTCCGAAATTGGAATCGACCAATAACTCGAAATTGAATTTGACCGCGGATTTACGCTGATTTTCGCGGGCACAATCGATGAGGACCTTCGGATGCCCTGAAAGGGCAAGCGCTTCGCGCTGCTGTTCTCTGCGCCGGTGCTGAAGCAGACGCGTATCCATTTCTGGATTGGCATGGACGTCTCGGCGAGATTCAAGACTGCGCTTTGTGAAACGCGTACAGGAAAACGACAACACTCAGGCCAGCGAAAGCGTATATAAAGGATGTCAACAACCTCATCGCAGGAATCAAACCTCGCACAACGCCCAATACATCGGTGATCAGACCCGCGATCAAAAGGATCGTTACCAGGACCATTCCCACAAGTGCCAGAAATGCGGTATTCTTTAGTGTCATGGTCAAAGTATGAATGCTTTAGGCAGCTTCGACAAGGGCCGATGGGCAGAGATTGAGTGGAATCAACCGCCAATGACGAATCTTCGCTTTCCCTCGCTTTTTTGTTTCCACTTCAGAAACTCGGAGGAAAAATAATATGAACCAAATGGCACTCGTAAACCTCCTGCTGGGCATCGTGCTCCTACTCCTCGGCCGCAGATTATTCTGGCTCTTTGTGGGTGTGGCTGGATTCTTGGTTGGGATGGAGATTGCCCAGCGGTTCGTTGCCGGCCCCCAAGGTACGAAACTCTTGATCGCGATCGCAGCCGGCATCCTTGGTGCTGTGATCGCCATATTCCTGCAGAAGGCGGCCATCGCAATCGCCGGTTTTGTCATCGGCGGTTACATCACTGTCGAACTATTGCGCGCGGCCGCTTTGTTTCCAAAGGCGTTAGCAGGGACACAAGGTACGGCATTCTCCGTGCCTTACATCCTCGGCGGCATAATCGGCGCAGTGTTGTTGTTCGTTCTTTTCGATTGGGGGCTGATCGTGCTGTCATCCTTGAGTGGCGCGTCGTTGATTGTCCACAGTATCACTTTTCAGAGTCATGCGCTTCCGTTGCTGTTTGCGGTTTTGGCTGTTATAGGCATCCTGGTCCAGGCGAGGACGATGCACAGGTCCCGTGCGACGGCTGGCGGGTGAAGAGACACTCCAAGGGCCGGTGGATTGACACTTAGGCCCCAGCCGCTATTTGGGCGAAGGAGGGCCGATTCATGCGCTCATGATCTTACGATAGGAAATAAGCACTGGGACGACGCCGAACAGCAAGGCGATGAGCAGCATGGCGCCACACATAACGATCCACCGCATCAAGGAATGATCCTTAATCAGTTTAGGTTCCAGGCCCTCATTCATAGGAATTCCTCCGGAGGAGGGCTAGCAGCCCGTGGTGAACAGCTCCACTATTTCGAAATGAATTCTCGCCAGCATGAACCGAACTCGATCTGGGTGTCGCCTTGGGCGCCGGGGATTCGGAATCCATCTCCACCGCAAGATGATCAGTATTGCCGATTTCCAGGACAAAAGCTGTTCACAACCATACACAGCGCTGTTCACTATTGCTCACAGCGGCTCTGAGGGCAG
>JBEKKY010000297.1:0-5097 GCA_050010475.1 Acidobacteriota bacterium
AGGATACCGCGAGCATTGGATTGAATAAAATGAAGTGATCTTGATCTTGTCTGGTAAGCAAACTGGGTCTTCCTCCGGGAACTTAACAGCCGTTTTGTTTGCTGCTCTATCCGGCTGATTATCTAACGGTGCTGGAAACGGGGACTTCTTTCTTTGCCACTCCCAATTTGACCAGGATATCCTCCATCAAACACCAGCGCGTTAGCGAAGACTGAAATAGGTTTGCCCCGACAAAAGCTGTGAACCAAAGCCAGTTCGGATTAACCCAATGTGCCAAGGCAAGACTGATCAGGATGAAGGTCCCTGCAATCAATCGAATCCATCTCTCTATTGTCATAATCTCTTCTCCTTCCCCAGCTATCGGGGCAATACTCATTGAACACTTCTGGGCACGACCAGCAGTGGCCCGACTGCAATTTGCATGACCCCCATGGTCGTGCTGCTGAACATCTCTCCCAAGATGGATTTCTTGCGTTCAGCGCCCATCACGATCAGATCGGGTTTCAAGTCGTTCGATGCTTCCGCAATCGTTCTCGCGGCATTGCCGTGAAATCTGATCTCCTCCACTCGACACGTTTTCTGAATTTGCTCGTCCACCAAGGGGCAGGTCAGCGGCTCTTCCCCTTGCTCCACTACATGAAGGACGATGAGCCTTGCATTCATCTCTTTGCTGATTCCAGCTGCATACTCGAGTGCCTGTCTCCCGGTTTCTGAGGGGCTCATTGGGCATAAGATCTGTTGTACTGGTATTTCCGGAGGATCCTTCCGAACTGCCAGAACTGGGATAGTGCTATTACGCAGCACGCGGTCTGTAACGGATCCCATCCAGAGTCGCTCAGCGTAGCTGTGTCCGTGGATGCCCATGATGACCAACTCAAACTGGTTATCTTCGGACTGCTTCAGTATCGCATCGACCGGCATGACTTCGACCACCCTTACGTCCGGAGGGAAACCCAAAGTTAATTCGCTCTCCTTCCGCACATAATCGGTCGCGGCCCTGGTCAACTTTTTTATCTCGCGTTTCAGCTCTCCGACCTGGCCGCTCGAGAAATAAGGCGGGAGTTCTAGATGCTCTGCATGCAAAACAGACACTCTGGATCCAAAGCGCTCATGAAAGAATCGGGCGTACTTCAGCGCCGATTTCGAGGCTTCTCCCAAATCGGTGGGAACCAGGATGCTTCGCGGAGGAAACGAATATGATCGATTCATTTGTTGGCTCCTATGCTTGCGCCTCCGGCGTTGCCGGCAAGGGCGAATGGCTGAGTTCATGACGACGCATCATGTAGAACAGGACGGGGACCGTCATGCGGCTGAGGAGCAGGGAAGCCACTTCGCCGGCCATCAGTGAAATAGCCAGTCCCTGGAATATAGGATCGAAAAGGATCACCGCCGAACCCACGACGACCGCGGCTGCGGTGAGCAACATAGGACGGAAACGCACGGCGCCGGCATCGATCACTGCCTGCTTCAGCGACTCACCCATGCTCAGTCTGAGCTCGATGAAGTCCACAAGGATTATTGAGTTCCGCACCACGATTCCGGCTCCGGCGATAAATCCGATCATTGAAGTCGCAGTGAAAAAGGCACCCATCGCCCAATGTCCGGGAAGAATCCCGACCAGCGAAAACGGGATCGCAGCCATGATCACCAGAGGGGTCTTGAAGCTCTGAAACCAGGCTACCACCAGGATGTAGATCAACACGAGAACGGCTGCAAAGGCCAATCCCAGATCCCGGAAGACCTCATAAGTGATGTGCCATTCGCCATCCCACTTCATTCCCAGCTTGTCGGTATCCGCGGGCTGATGGGATGTGTAGGTTTCCAGGCGATATCCCTCCGGCAATCGCATTTTCCCGATCTGGTCATCCATGTTCAGGATCGGGTACACGGGGCTTTCCTCGCGGCCCGCAACATCAGCGGTGACATAGACTACCGGCATCAGGTTTTTATGATAAATGCTTCTTTCCCGTACTGACTTTTCCCAGTGTCCCAACTCTCCAAACGGTATGAGCTTTCCGGACATCGAGGAAATGCGCAACCGATTGAGAGATTCAATGCTTGAACGATCAGCAAGCGGAAGCCTCAACTGCAGAGGCACATCCTCCGCTTCAAGACCTGCATGCAGAAGCCCTGCCTGTGATCCGCTGATTCCAAGCGCAACCGCTTGCTGTGCCTCAGCAATCGAGACTCCGGCCATGGAGGCTTTGAGCCGGTCGAAGTGGAACAACATCTCAGGTTGTGGATCTTCGACATACCAATCGACATCCACCACGCCGGGAGTTTTTTCCAACATGGATCGAAGCTGACCGGCCAGTTCGATCTGCCGGTCGTAATTCGGGCCATATACCTCGGCGACCAGGGTCTCCAGGACGGGCGGCCCGGGAGGCACTTCGGCCACCTTCATCCGAATGCCGTATTGGTCAGCAACAGGTTTCAGCAGATCTCGGACTCGGCGTGCAATGGCATGGCTCTGATCCGAACGGTCCCCTTTGGGAGTCAAATTGACCTGGATATCGGCAACATTCTCTCCGCGCCGCATGTAATAGTGGCGGACAAGTCCATTGAAATTGAACGGCGAAGCCGTGCCTACGTACGTCTCGTAATCCGTGATTTCCGGGATTTGATTCAGCCGGACGGCAAGAGCGCGGGTTGCCGCCGCAGTCTCTTCGAGGCTTGTCCCTTCCGGCATGTCTATAATCACCTGGAATTCGCTCTTGTTGTCGAACGGCAGCATTTTCACGATCACCAGCTTGAAGTAGACCGTGCTCATCGCGGCTATGAGGAGCGCCACGACGAGTCCCAGGAACAGCCATTGGTTTCTGTCGCGGGAAAGCATTTTGCCCATGAACCAGCGGTACAGGCGAGTCGTGCGGTCTTCGACTTCTCCGCCTTCGTGCCCTTTATGCGCTCCGCGCAAGAAACGCAGCGCCGCCCACGGAGTAATGACGAACGCTACCAGGAGGGAGAAAATCATCGCCGCCGAGGCGCCGACCGGGATCGGACGCATATATGGGCCCATCAATCCACGTACCATTGCCATTGGCAGGATGGCTGCGATTACCGTGACGGTTGCCAGGATGGTCGGATTCCCGACTTCATTCACTGCTTCCACGGCCACATCCGCGAACGGGCGGTTGCGATTCTGCGGCATGCGTTTGTGCCGGACGATATTTTCGATGACGACAATGGCATCATCGACAAGGATCCCGATTGAAAAAATCAGAGCAAACAAAGTGATCCGGTTGAGTGTGTAGCCGTAGAGGAGAAAAACAACAAGTGTTAACGCTAGTGTTACAGGAATAGCAACCGCAACTACACAGGATTCCCGGAAACCGAGAACAAGCCAGATCAGAATTGTGACCGAAATCACTGCAATCATCATGTGGAGCAGTAATTCATTCGATTTCTCCGCGGCTGTTCCCCCGTAATTCCGCGTGACAGTCATCTGCAGCGAGGCAGGGAAGCTGTGCGAGCGGAAATTCTCCGCTTTCCTCAGCACCTCTTCCGAAAGCACGACGGCATTTTTTCCCTTTCTTTTAGCGAATGTAATCGTGACTGCGGGCATCAGGTCATTGCCGATGCTTTTACCGGAGTCGAGGACTGGGGAGAGGCTCGCCATGGGCAGGTTTCCTTGCGGTATCTCAATTCCTTTTGCCTTTGCCGCCGGGCCTGGTGAGAAAAAGACATAGTCCGCCGGTTCCTCGGGGCCGTCCGTAATCTTCGCAACATTGCGGAGATAGACCGGGGCATTGTTCTGCACTCCAACGACCAGATTCCCCAGGTCCTCCGAACTTTTGAAAAAACCATCGAGGTGGATGGAAAAGGCCTCGTTCTGCTTTGTCAAAATTCCAGCGTGGCTCTCCTGGTTCTCCGTCTGCATGACATTCTGAATATGGGATGCACTTACGCCGTAGGCTGCCATCTGGGCCGGGTCCGGTTCCACCAGCATAGTACGCCGTTGGCCGCCGATGAGCTGGGTTGCGGAGACATCAGGAACTTGCTGCAAGTCGTTGCGCAATTCCGCCGCTACGCGCCGGATTTGAAATCCATCCAGTTCGCGGCTCCAGAGTGTCAGAGCCAGAAAAGGAACATCGTCAATCGATCGAGGTTTGATCAACGGCTGAGAGGCGCCGGGAGGAATCAGGTCGAAATTGGCAAACATCTTCTGGTTCAGACGGACGATGCTCTTTTCTTCATCCTCGCCTACATAGAAGCGAACAATCGCGACGCTCGATCCCGGACTCGAAGTTGTATAGACATATTCGACGCCGGGGATCTCCCAAAGCAAGCGCTCCATGGGCCTCGTGATGCGTGTTTCCACTTCTTTGGCGGATGCGCCGGGGAAGGAGACCATCACGTCGATCATGGGAACAATGATCTGCGGTTCCTCTTCTCTCGGGAGCAGCAGCACGGCCGCAACTCCAAGCGCGATCGATGCGATGAGAAAAAGAGGGGTGAGCTTGGAATTAATGAAGGCGTGAGCCAGTCTGCCTGCAATCTGTGGTTTGCTCATGGCCGGATCTCCTTAACGCTCTGCTACTGGAATTCCATCGGTGATCTGATCGCTCAACTTGGAAATGATTTTTTCTCCCGGTTGAATCCCGGAGAGAACCTCAACACGTTCCGCATCGTACGGAGCGACTTTCACCAGTCGAAAACGGGCCCTAGAGCTGCTGTCGACAACAAACATTCCGGTCAGTTGGCCGGTTTGCCTTACCGCGGTAAGTGGAGCCAGCAGAGCATCTCTGGTGCCAACCGTCAGCTCGACTTTTACGAACTGACTGCTAGGCATCGAGAAGTTCGATGGGAGATCGACTTTGAATTGGATGCTGTGGGTCGCTGGATCCGATAGCGGGACAATTTCCGAGATCCGTCCCTCTGAAACAGTTCCTGTTTCAGCATCGCGAAGCCTCACGGTTGAGCCCAGACGCAGGATATCCGAGTGTTCGGTTGGGATGTCTGCAAGCACTTGAGGCCTGTCAATGGATTCAATAACCAGCAAAGGCGTTCCGGGGAATATGGCGGTTCCGGGATCCGCCAGGCGCTGGACGATTCTTCCGGAAGAAGGAGCTTTGATTTCAGTCCAGCTCAACATTA
>JBEKKY010000298.1:0-7976 GCA_050010475.1 Acidobacteriota bacterium
CCAAACGATCACAGGGATCTTTTCACCCGGTCTTTTTGCGGGCGTCCACACGTTCAAGTACAGGCAGTCTTCGCCGACCGGCGCGGTGTTCCCCATTGAGCCGGCGGCTTGCATGCAGGCGAGCCCGAAAGCATCCGCCTTCTTGATGCCGGTCCAGGCCTGCACCGGCGCGGGCGCCTTCCAGCGCAGATCGCCTACCGGAGGCGCTGCAAACGGAATCCCTTTGAATATCGAAATGCCCTCGGTGACGACACCCTGCACTTCTCCGCCAGTCACCTTGGCCGTTTGAATCTGCGAAAACGCCAGTTGTGCGAAAGCGATTGTCAAAAAAATGGCGATCAAGACTTTTTTCATTTCTGCCTCCATTGGCGCCACTGATGGCTGTAACTTGAGACCGACTTCAATCGAAACCTTGTCTGGGATGCATGTGATTATATACGCTCTCCGTATTTCCATCATTACATACCGTGGCGATTGTGAAGTGCTTTTTGGTTGCAGATAACCTGAGGTCATAGGATAAACTCCCTTCATCAACGAAGGGCAAGCTTCCGTCTCAATGGTGTAGGCGACGCTGCGCAGTCCTGTTATGCCCGCGTAATGGAGGAACAAGATGACCAACTGGCACGATTTCTTTCAAAGGCAAGGCACGGCGCCATCCTGGCCATACGCAGTCGATTATGAGAAAGAGTACGAAATCGATACGGATGTCTTGGTCATTGGCGGAGGCATAGCCGGATGCTGGGCCGCAATCAGTGCCGCCAGAAAAGGCGTCAGGGTGGCGCTGGTAGAGAAAGGCGACACCATTCGAAGCGGCTCCGGAGGGCCGGGCTGCGATCACTGGTGTCAGTGCCCAGCCAATCCACATTCCAAAGTCGACCCCGATGAGTGGGCTAGAGTTTTAGCCCGGCATCCGGGGACCATGTCAGAGCTGCCTAAAGGCACTCCCAGGTGCTCCTATGGAAACGGCATCGGAGCGCAGATTACATGCCGGGAAAACTATGACACACTCCTCGAACTGGAACAGATGGGTGGCCAAATCAGGGATATCAATGATGAGTATGTTGGGGCCGAGGGCAGGTACGACGACACCAAGTTCATGTCTTCACCCCGCACCAGCCCAAACCACGAAACCGAACTTGTTTTGCGCGTCTGGGGAGTAACGTTCAAACCTGCTCTGAAAAAAGAATGCCAGAGGCTGGGGGTCCGTATTTTCGATCGCGTTATGGTGACCAGTCTCTTGACTGAGGGAGGCATCCAGGGAGCGCGGGTTATCGGTGCCACGGGATTTAACAACCGCACCGGTGAGTTCATGATTTTCAAGTCGAAAGCTGCCGTGCTTGCCACCGCAGGCGATTTTTACATGTGGATGCTGAATACGGAGCACGCAGGTTGCAGGCAATTCCGCTCCCGCTGTGCAACCGGCGATGGATATGCAATAGCCTGGAAAGCAGGCGCAGAGCTTGTTTTGATGGAGCAGACAATACCGCTGATGCTGGGCACGGGGTACAAGCACAACTGGTACGGCGGAGCCGGCGATGCCAGCTATGAAAATCTTCAAATTGTCGATGCAAACGGAAAGAAGCTGCCCTGGCCTGCACAGGGCTGGCAGGATGGCGGCGCAATGGGCCCGCCACCGGAAGTGCGTAACTCCATCCGTAAGGGAATCTTCAAAGGCGAATGGGCCCTGCCTTTCTACGGCGATTTTCCTGCAATGCCGGATATCGAGCGCAGGGCAACCTGGGATCTCATGCTGGGGCAGGAATCAACCACCAAAATCATCACCAGCACTTACGAAAGGGCCGGATTCGACCCCCAAAAACACCTGCTCCAAAATTATGCTTTCATAGAAGGAGAAACCCACTCTCAGTGGCGAACGCCCAGAGGCAGCGGACCTGTGATTGACTGGAATTTGAAGTCGACTCTGGATGGATTATACGCCGCCGGGGAGCAGTTGTTTTCTCACGGCGATCACAGCTTCGCAGCTTCGACCGGAAGATATGCCGGGCGGAAGGCTGCCGATTACTCGAGGGAGGTCAATGAATCCAGAATATCCAAAGAGCAGATCGCCCGGGAAAAAGCGCGCATCTATGCCCCGATTAAACGTACCAACGGCATTGAATGGAAGGAGCTGAATGCCGGGATTGCCAGGACGATGCAGTATTACTGCAGTGAATTCAAAACCGAATCGCTCCTTAACTTGGGACTGGAGACCCTGAAGGAAATTGAACAGGAGTTTGTCCCAAGACTGTACGCTCTTGACCCGCACAAGCTGATGCGCAGCATCGAAGACCTGAGCATGTTGGCTCATGCCCAGATGATTCTGAGCGCCTCCCTGGCACGGAAGGCCAGCAGCGCACCGCTCAATTTCCACAGAATCGATTACCCTGAGTTGGATCCGCCCGAATGGAATAAATATGTGACTATCAAGCTGGAGAACGGCAAGGTCAAATCCGGCGAATTGCCTTTGAATTATTGGGGCGATATGAAAGCCAATTACGAGGCTCACAACAAGGACTACACTGGAGTTTATAAGGGAAAATAGGAAGGCTGCGATGGCTCAGATAAAGATAAGCGCTTTGCCCAACATCACGACTCCGAACACGCCGGTAATTTTCAATCCTGAATTCTGCGTCGGATGCAATACGTGTGTGAATGTATGCCAGGTGGACGTGTTTATTCCCAATCCCGACAAGGGCAGCCCGCCAATCATTTTGCATCCCGATGAGTGCTGGTACTGCGGCTGCTGTGTTATTGACTGCCAGCATCCAGGAGCTATTTCTTTCAACTGGCCGCTGCAACAGAGAGGCTCGTGGAAAGACAAAATTACCGGCAAGGTTATGCGGGACACCGTTTAGGTTTCCCATTCCCTATCGTAACCTTTGCTGCAAGATGTTTTAGTACCGGCCATGCTCTTTAAACAGAGCGTCCTAAATAAATGCGCATGTCGCTTGAGGCCCGAAGGGCCGCTAATGTGACGAAAGTGAGCGCCGAAGGTGCGGCACGTGAAGCGCCAATGGTGTCGCGCCTTCAGCGCTCTATCGCTTCGTAAGCCTATCCCGGCCTGACGGCCGGGCCTATTGCCTTTCGGCCCTTCGGGCCTTACTGCCATATGAGCATTCATTTGTGTCGCTCTGTATAATTGATTGCAACATAGCCTGCATGGCTTTCGAAACCAATGGCCTCTGTGGGATAGGCTTTGTTTTGATCTGAATCTTTATACGATCACGCCTGCGCGAATTCTGGCAATTTCCAGATCCTCCGGATCCAACTCCATCTGCAATAGAAGAATGCGTGAACTGTGATGCAGTTTAACGGGCACTTTGCTCCGTGCGCCCGGCGAAACCAGAATGCGATCATATTGCGAGTCGTTCAGCAAGTGTCTGAAATCTGCCACTTCGTCAACTGACATCCAGGAGATGTTTGCATCTTTGCATTTCATCCATTTGTGCAACTGCTCAACAATGAAGCGAGCGCTTGATATGGCATGATTCGGAAGGAGAACGAGTATAGAAGACGCTCTTATCTTTTCCATCGCCTTGATCGTTTGTTCCGTGTAGCAAATCTCGATGGGAATAATGTCAATTTTCCTCCCCCGAGGTATGCGTCGAATACTATCGGCAATGAGATGGTTGACGAGTACCTTTCGGAGTTTGCTACGACGATTAAGAGCAAGTTTGAATTCGTCTGCCGACAGGCCCACTACCGAAGCGTGCCAGAAGCGAGACACTTGTTCCGCCCTTCGAAGGGCTGTTTCTTTATCCGGATCAACATAAGCAATAAACGGAGACCGATGCTCGTCTTCCTGCGTACTCCGGCTGAGATACCGGGAAAATGCGATTGGGGATACTCCTATTCTTCGGATCCGCTTGATTATGTCCTTGGACAATTCCTGACATTTTATATTTATAGAGTCCGGAGCCGCAGCGGATACAGCAACTACGGTCCTCTTGCCAGGAGCGGGAGAAAGCAGGCCGGAGTGACGCAAGGCCAGATATGCCCGGTGAATTTGGCCTCGATTAATGCCTGTCTGCTTTTCCACTTCGCGAATCGGCGGTAGAACATCGCCTCTTTTGAGCACTCCCATAGCAATTGAAAGCTTGATCTGCTCCTGAATCTGTTTGATGGCGGGGACGGGGCTGTTTTTTTCGATCTGAAATTCCATAACATTCATAAAAGAATCAAATGCGGGTGGTCTGCGTAACACAAGACTTTTGCACAAACCCCTCTATCCGGCAGTGCATACGCACCACAGATGCAATTCTCCACCGCAACTAACGGGGGTCATAATTGTTACGCGCATGCTGGCACAGACCAATCTGGAAAGTCAATCTATGGCGGCCGCAGAGGCCTCAGACTCCCCCTGCTTCTCTCTTGAAATGCGAGCCATTGTTGCCGAAAGCATTTTAGCATATGTCATATATTTGTGACATGTTGTCATAGGAGTATGACATAATGCCCGATAACCATTTTTTTGTGCACATGCCGGCCTGCATGTACCAACGTGAAACTTTTGTTATGGAAGAGACATAAATTCCGCATCGGCGATTTTTAAAAAGCAAATATGAATGGTGGGAATCGCAGGACCGAACATGTACAGAAGACAGCACGAGGAGAAACCAAATGAGTTCTAGCACAGGCAAAAAGAACCAAACTCGCAGGGCGTTTTTTAGCGATGTAACAGCCTCCACCGCCCTGGCCGCAGTGGCAATGGCCCAATTAGGCCCGCCGACGGCGGCAATGGCGCAAGAGAAAAAGGAGCCCCTGGATAGTTTGAGGGCGCCCTCAAACCTTCCACCCTGGCCTAAAGGAATTGCCGGCAACAAATACGACCATCTGTTCTGCACCAGGATGAAAGAGAAACCGCTGACGGACACGATACTCTCTCCTACGATCAGTTTCCGCGGCAACAGTGACCTCCCGGGCGCCGGAATCAACATGGGCTTCCGCTATTATGTCAAACCGTTCAAGATGGAGTTGCAATCGCACCACCACGATGTCGACGAATATCTCTTTTTCCTGGGCGCCCAACTGCCGGATCTGACGGCCAACTTCGATGCGGAAATCGAAATATTCCTGGGGCCGGAGTACGAAAGGCACATCATCACCAAGCCCTGTATTCTGTACATTCCCAGAGGGTTCGAGCACAATCCGATGGATATAAAGAGGGTAGGCAAACCGTTGCTGTTCATGCCGCTGCTTCTGTCGCCCTATTTCAACGGGTACTACCAGACGGGTTACATGCAGATGATTGGGCATGAGAAAATCGATTAGAGTTATTTGGAGGCAAACATGAGGAAGAGTCTTATCGCAGGAATCTTTGTAGTGGCTGTGCTTTCGATCGCTCCTTTCGCGCTCTCGCAGATACAGAATGTAAAGTCGGCTGGCGGCCAATTGCAGGGTGTTGTTGCCGATGGGGTGGCTTCGTTTAAGGGTATTCCATTCGCAGCGCCTCCAGTGGGCGATCTGCGGTGGGCGGCTCCGCAGCCTGCGAAGGGCTGGACTGGTATTAAAAAGGCGGATGCTTATTCTCCCGGTTGCATGCAGGATCCAGGAATGTCCAAAATGATGGGATCTTCGCCGAATGTTAGTGAGGATTGTTTATACCTGAATGTTTGGACGGCGGCGAAAACTGCCGCTGAAAAACGGCCGGTGATGGTGTGGATTCATGGCGGCGCATTCGTTGGCGGTATGACCGGCACACCAATGTTCGATGGAACGAAATTCGCCCAAAAAGGTGTGGTGCTGGTAAGCATCGCTTATCGGCTTGGTGTTTTCGGGTTCATGGCGCACCCGGAACTCAGTCGTGAAAGCGGCAAGGGATCGGGTACGTATGGAATTCAGGACATGATCGCCGGGCTCCAATGGGTAAAGAACAATATTGCGCAATTCGGGGGCGATCCTTCGCGTGTAACGATTTTCGGCGAATCTGCGGGAGGGATCGCAGTCGGCATGCTTTCTGCCGCCCCGGGAGCCAAGGGTCTTTTTCAACGCGCAATTTCCGAAAGCGGCGGCTCCTTTGCGCCGCCACGGATCGCGAACGAAGCAGGCGAGAATGTTGCGACACTGAAATTGGCGGAATCGAACGGCGAAGCCTTTCTGAAGAAACTCGGCGCCGCCGATATTAAGGCCGCGCGAGCGTTGCCCGCCGAGCAGATTCAGAAAGCCCTTGGAGGTGGAATGGGAGGCGGCAGCAGTTTTTGGCCAGTGGCCGATGGAAATGTTTTGCCGGGAGATCCATACGAACTGTATGAAAAAGGCCGATTCAACGATACCCCCGTCCTGATCGGCACCAATTCCAATGAAGGCGGACTGTTCATGCGCGGGCCCACTGCGGTGGCCTCATTCGAGAAGCAGATTCGATCGGGCTACGGGGAGCGGGCCGACGTTATCTTGAGCGCCTACCCGCATTCAACAGATGCAGAGGCGGCCCGGGCGTCAGCAGATGTTTTCCGGGAATTTGCCTTTGCGTGGCCCACGTGGGCCTGGGCACGGATGCAATCGCAGAAAGGCAAAGGGAAGGCGTTCGTGTACTACTTCGACCATCGCACGCCCGCTTCGCCGGACGGCGCGAATCATGGGGCAGAGGTTTCTTTTGTATTCGGAAATTTCGGCGGCCCCGGCGGCGGCGCACCCAGTCCGGAGGATCTTGCCCTCTCCAACCTGATTCGCTCCTACTGGATCAATTTTGCCAGAACGGGAGATCCGAACGGATCCGGTCTCCCGCAGTGGCCTGTCTTTACCGAGAAGGACCAGAAAGTGATGTTCTTTGATACGGCTGCAAGCGCCAAGCCAATACCGAACCTGGAAAAGCTGAAGGCGTACGACAGCTATTATTCATGGCGCAGAGAACAGGCGAAGAAATGAATTTACGATTGACGATTTGCGATTGACGATTGAAAAACGCGAAAGCAGAAGTAGTGTTTTTCAATCGTCAACCGTCAATCGTAAATCGTCAATCTATTTTGACCTGCAACGATCAAAGAAATTGAATATGCTCGGCAATACCAGCGATACCATGCCGCCGTGATCGGCATTCACTTCCATGTACTCTATTCTAAAGCCGCGCTCTTTCATCCAAGCCAGCATGGCCTTGCTTCCGACAAGAGATGGTGTGGCCCCTGTTCCTTCCGTCATGAAGACAGGCATTTTCCGTATGTTGTCCCACGGATAATTAGATTCGTCTACAAATGGACCGGACATGGGCGCAATGGCAGCCCAGTACTGAGCATACTTGGCTCCGAGATACCACGCACCGCCGCTTCCCATGGAATGCCCGGTCAGAAACATTGAGGAGCGATCCACAGGATACTCGTCGAGCACAATCTCGATCACATTGATGACATCTTTCTCGCTGAACTCCAAAGTTCGTTCCTGTTCGGCGCTCACAGCAGCTCGCTGTTTCTCCGCGATCTCCGGATTCCCAAAGACGGCTGGAAGGCGCAGGGGTGTTCCATAAGCGCCCATGCGAGTGTACCCCAATGGCGATACCAAAATGTATCCATGTTGCTCGGCCAAACGAATCAGCTGTTTGTCATTAAGATCCACATACATGTTTTCATCCGCCCCGGCGCCGTGCAGGATTACAACTAATGGCAGCCGGGACTTACCGTCCCACGAGGTCGGGACGTACAAGCGGTAGGGCACGTCGGCATTTGCCGCAGGGAAATGATATTTCCGGTGGAGATCACCTTTGGCGCGCCACTGGGGATCGCCGGGAGAGGCCACACTCTTTGCCAGCGCCTGGGATTCGCGGATCTGTTCCTGGGCAATGATGGCACAGCCGTATTTTATCGTTGAGGGCGTCTGCGCCCACAGCAGCGTTGACAGGAAGCCAGCAACGAAAAGCATACCTGCCAGCAACACCTTTTTCCGGGAAGAAGATTTACTCGTCATCACTAGTGTCCCCTTTCAATTTCCTAACCTGATTCGTGCTCGCGGGCTTCAGTGCAAAAATATCCGCAAAACTTGAATGCAAT
>JBEKKY010000299.1:0-5032 GCA_050010475.1 Acidobacteriota bacterium
ACTCAGCCCGCCAAATACTGCCCGTTTCCGCTGCTCCCTCGCTTCCTGAATTCAGGGAAATCGTGGGGACTTTCGAAAAGCGGCAGACGATCGCATATGCTTTGGCAAAACAAGGTCTTTCCCTTGCTCTGATCAATCAGATCATCGATTGCGCGCGCCCGATCTACAATCTGGGAAAAATAAGGGAGGGGCAGTCCTACTGGCTTTCTTTTACCCGAGACGGCTATTTCCGCAATTTCCGCTATCCTGTCGACGATGAGCGTTATCTCACCGTTTATCATGACGAAGCGCGGGACCGGCTGGTTCCCGTCATGAAGAATTTTGCCTATGAAACCCGGGTGGAGCCTGTATCTGCGGTCATTAATAATTCACTTTTCTCTACAATTCTGGAAATCGGGGAACGGGACCAGCTTGCTTTGGGTCTTGCGGATATCTTTGGTTCCGATATCGATTTCTACACCGATATCCAGAAAGGGGATTCGTTCAAAGTATTAATTGAAAAAAAATATCTGAACGGACAGTTTGCAAAATACGGGGCGATCCAGGCCGCCGCTTTTAAGAACAAGCAAAAACTCCTCACCGGATTTCGTTTCCAGGATGAAAACGGAAAACCTGCCTACTTTGGTCCAGAAGGCAAATCCTTGAAAAGGTCTTTTCTCAAATCTCCTTTAAAATTCGCTCGCATCACGTCGACATTTTCGCTCGCCAGGTGGCATCCGATACTCAAGGTCCTGCGCCCGCATCTTGGTGTTGATTATGCAGCTCAGGTGGGGACGCCGGTTCAGGCCGTAGGCGACGGGGTTGTAACCAGTTGCGGAAACAGCGGCGGGAGCGGCAACATGGTAAGAATCCGCCATTCGGGCCGCTACGAATCCATGTACCTTCATCTTTCTCGAATCGCGGTGAGATCCGGCGCTCGCGTCAGCCAAGGCCAGGTCATCGGATATGTGGGATCTACAGGGCTCTCAACCGGACCTCATCTGGATTTCAGAGTTCTGCACAACGGAAAACCCGTCAATCCGCTGAAGGTCATATCCCCGCCGGGAGCTCCCGTTTCCCCCAGGCTTTTGGGCAGTTTTGCAGCGCTGCGCGATAAGCTGAATGACCAATTGCGGATGACCAATAACGAATTGAACCAAATGCCGTAATCAAATTACGAATTGAGCCATAATCAGATGGTTTGAATCTTCTCAATTCGTCATTCGTAATTACATTGGAGGGCAAAATGCTCACGCGACGTTTGTCATGCCTGATTGTAATTGCAGCCATTCTGTTCTGTGCTTCGCATCTACAGGGGGCTGACCTGACGTTTTACGTCGGAGGGGTAAAGCCCGGGTCCATCAGCTACCAGAATGCTAAAACTGCTCTCGACAGCAGCCCGATTTTTGGATTTAGACTCAGTACAAATTTTGTTCCTCTTTTTGGGATGGAACATACCGTGGCCTTCAGTTCCGATTACCTTTTTCCTCGAAGTCTCTCCGCTATCAAGGATGCGAAGGGATTTGTATACAACAGCAACCTGATTCTAAATTTTCCTGTGAAGATTGCGGTCCTGTATGTCACCGGCGGCGCCGGTGTGATCCATCAGTACGGAGATACAAGCGAGCCGGTGGGAACAAAGTTTGCCTTAAATTACGGCGGAGGACTCAAATTTCCCCACGTGGCCGGGCCTCTGGGATTAAGAGTTGACCTTCGGGGCTACAGGGCAGGAATAGTGTCAACCGACCTGAATCTTTTCGAAATTTCCGGTGGTGTACTTTTGTCCTTTGGCAAGTAGAAAGATTCCAGATTCCAAATGAATCTGGAACTTGGAATCCGGAATCTGGAATTACAGATGAACCTCGTCATTATTGCGAATCCGGCCGCCGGTTGCGGGCGCGCCTACAAATCCGTGCAGAGTTATGTGCGCCGATGGCCGCATCCGGAGTGGAATGTCCGGATTATGACAACGCGCAGCCGTGATCACGCCGGATTGCTGGCTCAGAAACTGCTCGACGACCCGCCGGATCTGCTTGCAGTCTGCGGCGGCGATGGGACTTTGAACGAAATTGCTTCCCGTGTCCCTCATCCACCGTTTCCGGTCGCCCTCATTCCGGCCGGCACGGCAAACGTTCTGGCGCGGGAATTGGGGATTCCGTTGAATCCGGTTCGGGCCGTGCAGGTTGCGCTGGAACGTACAGTGCGAAAAGTGGATCTTGGTAAGCTGGGTACGGGAACGCGCCGGTTTTTGTTTGTTGCGGGAATAGGCTTTGATGCCCATGTGGTTGCGAGCGTACGGCCCAAACTCAAGAATACTCTGGGAATGGCAGCCTACGCAGCTGCAGTCATTGGCTGCCTTCGGCACTATTCGTTCCCGAAGTTCCAGGTCGTCGCGGACGGCCGAACCTTCACGGCAACCAGCTGTCTGGCTTGCAATGCCACAAACTACGGCGGAGGCTTGCTCTTTTGTCCCGACGCCGACATGACCGACGGCCAGTTAGACATTCTTGTAATTGAAGGGGAGCGCAGACTCAGACTGGCGCGGTTCCTTTTAAATGCATGGCGCGGAAAAGCTGAAACCGGGGATTGGATTCATCGTCTGCGAGCTCGGACAGTGCAGGTTGAAGGGAGCGCCGGGGTTCTAGTTCAAGCGGATGGAGAACTCGCCGGCAATCTGCCGCTCGAAATAAGCCTGAGTCGCTCATCCTTCCCCCTGGTAATTCCATCCAAAATATAAAAACCGCACAAATTCCATGGGTTCAAATGCCTTGTGTGGAGCTTTAAAAAATCCATGGAATCCATGGAATCCGTGGAGTTTTTTTTGAAGCATGATATGCTGAGATGACAGATTGAAGTTTTGAGATTCATCTCGAATCTCGAATTTCGAATTTCGAATCGTTATGTTCCAAGTTGCGATTGTTGGACGGCCGAATGTCGGGAAATCGACGCTGTTTAACCGGCTTTGCGGTTTCAGGAAAGCAATTGTCGGCGACGAGCCCGGCATTACACGGGACCGCATCTATGGATCGGTTCGCTGGAACAATAAACTTATTTCAGTACTCGACACCGGCGGGTTGATTCCTGAAACACATGACATTATTCCGGAAAGAATACTCAACCAGGTTGGGCCGGCAATTTCCGAATCTCAGTTGATATTGCTGGTTGTGGACGGGAGAGCGGGGGTTACTCCTCTGGACGAGCAGTTGCTGCCGATGATTAGAAAAACCGGGAAACCCATCTGGACGGTTGTGAATAAAATCGATTCTTCTGAACTGGAGAGTTACGCGGCTTCTTTTTACCAATTTGGCACGGAAAAGGTATATCCCATTTCCGCCGAACACGGGCGCGGCGCCGCGGAACTGCTCGACGCGATTGCTGAGCGAGCAGATGATCTGCCGCCTGAAGTAGAAACTGAGGCGGAGGAGGAAATCGGAGTTGCGGTCGTAGGCCGGCCCAACGTGGGCAAATCTTCGCTGGTGAACCGGTTGCTCGGTTTCGAGCGTGCAATCGTGACCGACATCCCGGGCACCACACGTGATGCGGTGGATACTCTTCTGACGCGCGATGGAATTCACTATCGCATCATTGATACAGCCGGGATTCGAAGGAAGGGAAAAACGGAAGGGAGAACCGAGAAGGTCAGTGTCGTGATGGCTCAGAAAAGCCTGGAGCACGCCGATGTCGCTCTGCTGTTGTTGGACGCTGAAGAAGGGGTTACCAAGCTCGACGCAGCGATTGGAGGGTATGCTTCGGAGGCCGGCTGTTCGGTCATTATAGTCCTGAATAAGTGGGACCTGGTCGAGAAGGATACTCATACAATCGAGAAATTCACCGAGGACATCCACCGCCGGATGAAGTATCTGACCTATGCTCCCATCTTGGCCGTTTCCGCTTTGAACGGGCAGCGGGTCTCGAAACTGTTCGAAATAATTCGCAGGGCTTATGAAGAACGCCGAATCCGGATCCCGACCGGGACGCTGAACAACCTGTTTGTTCCGGACACGGCCGAAAGATTTGCGGCACAGGATCCAAACCAGAAGCTTGGGATCCGATACATAACCCAGGCCCGGTCGGATCCTCCGACCTTTGTCGTTTTTACTACCAGCCGGGACCGTTTGCATTTTTCGACCGAACGATATCTGGTGAATCGGCTGCGCGAGCAGTTCGGATTTTTCGCCACGCCGATTCGCATTCAGCAGCGGCACAGGCTTCGCCGCAAGTAAGTGCTGAGAGAAGGGCTAGCCGGGCGATCGTCCCGGCAAGTGCTGCCCCATTTTGCTCTATGAACAAAAACGATATCAGCAAAAGAGTGTATGAAGCCCATGGAGGAATCTCTTACGCCGAAGCCCAAAAGATCGTAGACTTGATCCTTGAAACAATAAAGGGACAGCTGGCCCGAGGGGAGAAAGTTTTGCTCAGCGGCTTTGGCTGTTTCACCGTTGTGCGGCGAAGGAACAAAAAAGGGGTGAACCCGCAAACAGGGAAACCGATAATGATCCCGGGCCGGAATTCGATAAAATTCAAACCGTCGAAATACCTGAAAACAATCTAGCTGCCATGCCGTTTGTACCGAAGAAGCTCTATTACAAAATCAGGGAGGTTTGCGATATCGTCGGAGTAGAGGCGCACGTCTTGCGCTTCTGGGAGACGGAATTCCCCGCGCTTTCGCCGCCGAAGAGCAAGTCCGGCCAGCGGACCTATCGTCCGAAGGATATTGAACTGCTCCTCAAGATTCGAAAGCTCCTGTATGATGACGGTTTTACGATTGCGGGCGCACGCAGGCAGTTGGGCGCCGAGAAACCGGCGCGTGCTTCGCAAAAGCCGGTGGCCCGGAAAGAGCGGGGAACTGCACCGAATTCCGAGCGCTTAAGGAAAGTCAAGACTGAACTTGAGAACATATTGACTTTGTTGGACCGCGAGTGATACTGTTCGAGCTTGCGGTCGGGACGTAGCGCAGCCTGGTAGCGCACACGCTTGGGGTGCGTGTGGTCGGTGGTTCAAATCCACTCGTCCCGACCATTATTTATATGTACTGTGATAGTTATCCTTCTAA
>JBEKKY010000300.1:0-5265 GCA_050010475.1 Acidobacteriota bacterium
CCACTCGTAACCTCCGCCAGCACATCAAAAGCCGATAAATTCTCGGGAGCGCCTCGCTCTCCCCAAAAGGCCCTTCCACATTTTCCCCCTGAACAGAGGCCTAAGGAACTTGAATCGAGTTGTTGAGTTGCCCCGCTGAGTTTCCCGCCTGGCGTGGTTGATCTCCTGCAGTATCCCTCAAGACAAGGTTCCCCGAACCTCCACGCGATCCTCTTCTGCAGTACCAGGCTGTTTTTTCGGTCTGACTCCTCCGAAGTCGCGATATGGGAAGCATTCCCACAATGTTGTCGTATTCCGAAACATGTAGTGGGAATTGGCCTCAGCCCATAACCCGGTTCTCTTCCGGAGAAAAGTGGAATTTGTACCGTCAATAATCGCTATTTTGTAACGATTTGAAAAATGTCAGATTGTTGATCTCTAAAGCCCGGCAGCCATGGACATGAAGTCAGGTCATACTCCATCTGTTCAACCCTAATTCGACAGCCACCCTCTTGGCCAATTTTTATCATTTGAAATTTATGCCCTTTCTTGAGAAGAAATGGCCGTGCTTTTGCGTTATCCAAATAGAGCCTGCCGCGCAACTCAGGCCCTAAGCCTTCGTGATGGGTAACCTCTACATCTTTTTTTGTTTCAATTATGACTGGCGGATTCCCGCTGACTTGCATTGAAGCGCTTAGAGCAATTAAGAACACCATCGTTCTCATTTCAGAACCTCATTTTACGGCAATCGTCACCCTAGAAACTTGCATCGGGTATCGAATCAATCGATAAAGCTAACATCTTATCACCATTTGAGGATGATTCCCCCGAAGTCCCGTTCGGGGAAACTTGCCTGGTTCCACGGCCTTCAATGTTTCCGAAAGATTCTCGATAGAAAATCGGCAAACAAACCGGCAAGCAATCGGCAAGCGCGATTATCTAGATCTTTCGTCCGAGAATGGTCCATGCTCAGCATGAAGGCCCAGCGAGATTGCGTTTCAAGACCCTTTGAGTAAGGGTAAAATCATTTCCACGATAAAGCGCGCTAATCAGGCAAGTGGCTGGTCATCAGGCAACTTCTCACATTGCCGTTTCTCGTTCCTTATGGGAAGTGGATTTGCCAACAGGAAATCCAAGTATTTGGATCTCTGAGCCGAAGGCATTGAATTAAAACAGCTTGCTGCCCTTCATCCTTTCGATCTTCATTGCTCTGCTTTATCAAACTTGGGTAGAATAGACTCCAACTTTTATATTGCGTTTCATTGCATTGCACTGATGTCGAAATGGAGGAGCAATTCCTCATGATCGGCAAGACACTCGGTCATTATCGCAGCCAGCATACGGTTCTTATCAGAGGTGGGATGGTAATCTTGCTGGTGGATCAAGAAAATGGCAGGTTAGTTCCACCACCTCTGCGCTGCTCCTATCACTTTCAAAGTTCTTATTTCTTTAAGGAGATGAGCAAATGAGTGAGCCAATGCACAGAATTAAATACACAAAACTCACAAAAGAACAGATAGACCAAAAGCTTGTCGCGACTGCAAGCGGCCCGGCATGCGCGTCCGCGTATTCGGACGTCCTTGCGGGAAAGTCGCTCAAAATCGTGACCGATAACGGCCCTGTTTTGAGCTATGACTTTAAAGGCAAAAACAGGCTTACTATCGCGGAAGACGGCGGAGTTCCCGTTGAATCGGGTTATGGGGCGCTGACGCTCAAGCAGGTCGTTTTCTTCTCCCACATGGTGCCCAAGACTCAGAAGGGCTACAACGTCGTTGTGGATCTCAAGAGCAATCTTGCCACTGTGTTCGAAATGTGGTTCAGCGGCTACAAAGACGACAACCGAGAGGTTATGCGCCAGATGTACTATGGCTATGTGGACGTTGCCGGCAAAGAGGCGCCGAAAGAGCGCCATCACCTCACAAACAGAATTGAGGGCAAAGCCTTCCATTGGACACAAGACACTGGTATCGAGACGCTGGAATTCTATTCCTCGGTAATTTTCTCTTCATTTATCGAGCTGACACGATCCAGCAACGAGCTTATGTTCTGCGGCCCCTCCGACTTCATCATGATAAACGAGAACATGTATATCTATGACAGGGTCGAGTGCGTGATGTCCGGCATCATGACCATGTATGTGCTTGATCTGTTCAGCCTGAAGCAGGTTGGAGTGCGGCTGGGTTTTGATGAAAAGGATACGCTCGAATACTACATGTTCAGGGGGAACGGCGAAATCGTCGGTCAGGGTGCCACGTTTGAATCCTTCCGTGATCACGGCGAAAAGATTGTCATGGGCCCGAACAGGCCGCCGATGACTGGCAAGGGAGAGAGGCCCGTGTACCGTCCTCTCCTTACAAATCCGCCCATGACCGAGCAGGAGGTCTATGAGGCTTGCCAAAAGAGCACCAGGATTTTTGCCGGCGGTATGGGTGCCGTCCCTAGCGGCACTACCGGCAGCGAGATGGCAGGCAACAAATTGCCGCCCAGCGACTTCCTTGTCGGAAAGGAACTCACACTCCGCTACGACAATGGAACAGTCTGGAATTACAGGTTCGATGAGCTTAATAAGCTCCGCTGGCGGCGCGAAGGCGAAGGGCAATGGCACGAGGAAATTTATGAAGCCTTTGAACCCGCGGAGGAATTGATTCTGTTCGCCCATATCCACAGCGGAACCAGGCCCAACGGGTGTGTCACAATTGCTCTGGACTTTCGAAACGGGCTTACGACCTGCGTAAGTGCGAAGCTAGGCACTCCGTATATGGCAAACGAGGTTTCACGAGAGATTATCTTCGGCATAATCGAGATGAAAGGGTTGGAAGCTCCCAGGTATTGGCGCCACACCTTCACCGATGAGCTCGTCGGCCGCTCGTTTACATGGGCTTACAGCGACACGATGAGTTCCATGCATGTTTACAGCACGCCTCAATCCTATTCCTGGTCGATATTCATGGATAACGGCACCCTCGGCATGATGTGGAGCTCTCCCTGCCACTACGTAAAGCTCCGCGACTACGCTTATTTGTTCGAATGGATGGAGGAAGCTTGTAATGGCCATCACAGCACGATCGTGATCAACACCAGAACGATGCGCGAGTGTGGCTTCGGCTATGGTGTCGGCAAAAATGGGCTTGATCTCAGCGACGTCGGAGCTCTTGCCCGCAACGCCGGTTTTTATGATTTAAAAAGATTCCTGGGACCGAAAGTGAAGGGGGCATAAAATGGAAACCTTAAAGCCAGAATCAGAACCCATCAGCAACCCGAAGCAGCCAAAATCCGGGTGCAGGTCTTTTATCTGGAAGACGGGCTCGGCTCTTTCCGCTGTGCTCGCTTCTGCGGTTGCGGGGAAATCAAAAAGCAAGTCCGATGAAGCCGGTACTTTGAAAGAGCAGGTCGATCGGCTGTCGAATCAGCTGGGAATCCTCCAAGACACGAACGCCATTCGCAAGCTGCACCGTGCATATGGGTATTATCTCGACAAAGGAATTTGGGAGGAAATCGTCAACTTGTTTGCCGAGGACGGAGAAGTGTATTTCAACGGCGGCATTTTTAGGGGTAAAGACAAGGGCGTCCGCCGCCTGTATATCGATTATTTTGGCCAGGGTTTCACTGGAAACAATTACGGTCCCATTCAAGGCTTCCTCCTCGACCAAACACAAGAGCAGGACGTCATAGATCTTGCGCCCGATCGTAAGTCCGCCAAGGCTCGGTTCCATTGTCTCATGCAGGTGGGCGCCCAGGTGGTCTCCGATTCCCCGCTGATGGAAATGGCGCGTCAGCAAGGCCAAGGAATCCTGCAGTGGTGGGAAGGCGGCGTCTATGAAAACTCCTATGTGTGGGACGGCGATGTTTGGAAGATTAAGAAGCTTGATTATCACGCAATATGGCAAGCCGACTATGCGCTAGGCTGGGCCTACGCCAGGCCGGGTTACATCTCCCCTTTCTCAAAAACATATCCTGAGGATCGAACCGGACCGGACAAACTCACCGGGACGGCAGCGGAACCGCGGCTCGATACGGAGGTGATAGCCTTCCACTACCCGCATCCCGTGACCGAGCAGCTGTGGGGAGGATAATCCTGCGGATGGAGCATTTGTCCGAGGAATAGGAAACAATCGGCATCTCAGTGCCCTTTGGCACGAAGTTCGGCTGGCAGTCGAACTCGGAGGAAGGGCAGACAAGTCCCGCGACATCATTGAGAAAGGATGGTAATCAAAATGCGGAAGGGTTTGATGCTTTTTGCAGCATGCTTGCTGCTGCTAGCCTATTCACAAGTCGGTTTCTCACAAATCAAATCCTCGACCTGTGATCGAGCTTGTCTTGAAGGATTGGTGGAGAAATACCTCGATGCCGCGATCGCGCACGATCCCAAATTACTGCCGATCGCGCCGGACTATAAGTTCACGGAAAACGGCCAGCGGCTGGTCCTTCCCGATGCTCCGTTGCGCCCAGGACAGACTAGGCCTGATCCCAAAACCGCCGAGGTTTATTCAACCGCATGGGGCTGCAAAGAGCAGTTGCAATCCGGGTTGATCCATTTTGTATGGCGCGTTCGAGATCGGAGGTTCGTTGCAGTAGATCAAGAGCGCGGGCTGGTTTTCAGCTTTGCGTTTTTCGACCACGCGCTCGGCAAGGACAGGACATTTCAGACACCGGACGGACGCACGGTGACCCACGGTCCGATCCAACCGAACGGCTGGGAAATTGCGGAGTTGTTCAGAATCGAGAAGGGCTTGATTCGCCGGATTGAGGCCAACATGGTTTCGCCACCGTATGGAATGAACTCCGGATGGAGTAGCTGGGAAGATGGATTGTCCAGTGCGGCGCGGGATGTAACCGGTGTGAAGTAGCGTCTCCAGTCGTCAGTCGCCGGTGAAAACCTTCTACTGGCGACTGACGAATCTAATGACTCTCTTACTCGTTTGGACGCTGTTTCCATCCGCTGTCGCTTTTGTATTTATTAATTACCCCGACAGCCATGATGTCCCGTATCTTCCCGGCAGCCGGCTTGATGCTTCCGTCAGGCATTTTGACTTCCTTCACGCCCGGATGATTGAAAACGTAAACCCCCCAGGTAACCCCTCTCTCTTCATCAACGACCGGCGTGCGGCGGGGGTCGATACTCTCGATCAAGGCAAAAACCCCGGAATCAATTCCCGCGGTGCATGCGCCGCGATTGAATGCTGGGGAAGGGGGAGGAGTCTTCGCTCCGGATCCAGCTACTTTTGCGGTTATTTTCGGAGCAGGGGCGTTCTTCGGCTCATTGGCCGCGAGTTCCGGGGGTAGTTT
>JBEKKY010000301.1:0-4970 GCA_050010475.1 Acidobacteriota bacterium
TCTTCTGCTGCAACGCCTGGATCTGAGCTTCCGTTGCCTTGGCTTCACATACGATGATCATGACGTTCTCCTAAAATGCAAGCGGCCCACCGGTTTCCCTGGTGGGCCGCATTTTCTTCCGATTTGTGGCGAAGAAAGATGGACGCAGGCCCTCAGGGGTCGGTCTCGTATGAGCGGTAATAGAAGTAATAACGGTGGCTCATTTCTCTTCCTTCTGCGATGTATCTTAACATGAAGCAGTGGTTGGTGGTTAGACAAAAGCCAGAAACGCCACGGATTTCACGGATTTCACAGATTAAAATCCGTGAGCATCCGTGAAATCCGTGGCGTTTTTAGAAAATTTCTTTTTCGCGCAGAATTCCGGTCAAGCCATAAGCGATATAATCTTGCCCGATATATACCAGCGCAGACAACAGAGCGACCTGATACGCAATGGTCACAAGCCGAAACTGCGGAATTTCTATCGACTTCCCGAGCCGGATTGCATCTTCCAGCTTTCTTATATGGCCGATCAGGACAATGAATCTGTCTGATAGAGCCTTGATCAGATCGGAAGCTCTGTTTATGGAATCAAGCGGGACGGCAGAGGGCTGGATTCGACCTGTCACTTTTCCAGGCGAATCTGCTTTGTAGAGGCTTTCGAGAAGCGCATTGAAAACATCGATTCGCTCGCTTTGCTTGATTTGATCCAACCATTCCCGGATTTTGAGCCGCGCTTCTTCTGCGATATCCGTTCCCAGCAACGCCACGATCTTTTTATAAACATGCAGCAGCACGTTCTCGGCGATCCCCTTGCGGAGCGATTTCAAAATGCCGTCCACTTCTTCCACGGTCAACGAAGCTGCCTGAATCACTTCGGCCCATTGCATTCCTGCCACCAGATCGAATGCAATGTCGCCTCCCAGCTCCTGTACCCGACGGGAAATATTGCTCACGGCGCTTTCGACAGCGAGATCGAGCTCCAAAAAAGCTTCATCCATGGTTGCGGATTCAGAAGCCCGGTACGATGCAACGACCGGGATTCCCTGGCCTATCGGAGCCGATGACGACTTCCCGACTGCATTGATGGCTTCCCCGAACGCGGCGTTGTGGGTTGCTCGGATGGCGGCAGTTGGAGGAATTGCAGTTTTGTCTTCGGATGTCTGAAGCAGTTCTATTCCGAGCAGCAACTCGGCCGCTGCTTGATCGATGAAGTGAAAGCGTATTCCCTCGCGGACGATCGGATTTGCCGAGTTCAGATGCCGCTGTGCCAATTCAAGCAACTCGGAGGAGCTATTCGCAATTTCCGCCGCTCGCTGAGTCAGAATTTCGGCCGGCAAATCCAGACTTTCTCGAGCCGCAGCCCCGCCCAGCTCCGGCGCCGGTTGCATCAGAGCGCTCAGTTTGGCTCCATAATCTCGAACCGCTTCTTCATAGGTGCGTTGCGGATTTGGTTCCATTATGGAAACTCCTTTGTCCATCCTGCCAGTGGCTGGAACTCGTTTCCTATAAATCGTCCGGACGCTTCAGTGCAGATTCAATCGGTTCCATTCTAGCACGATGGATCAGATGAATGTCCATTGGCTTTGATCCGTGGTAAAAGTTCCATAGAGGAGGATCTATGGCTACGTGTGGATTTGTCGAATATGGAGATGCCGGCCCTGAGGTTCGAGCCGTGTATGACGATATCATGGCCACCCGCAAGGTAGATTGGATTAACAATTTCTGGAAGGCGCTTGCACACGATCCGGCCATGCTGAAGAGAACGTGGCAGAGCATAAAAGAGATCATGGCGCCCGGCAAGCTTGACGCTCTCACCAAGGAAATGGTGTACCTCGCTGTCAGCGCCACCAATCAATGCGGCTATTGCATCGCCTCTCACACGGCGGCGGCAAAGAAGGCCGGAATGAGCGGAGAGATGTTTGCCGAATTAATGGCGGTTGTCGGGATGGCGAATGAGACAAACCGGCTTGCCAGCGGCTATCAGGTTGAGATTGATCCGCAATTCAAGACATAGTCTGCCGCTTTGAGGCTTCGAGCCTTCGAGTCTTGGAGTTGAACTCGAAGACACAAAGACTCGAAGACTCTAAGATTGCGATACAGTATATTAGTGTCCGGAAAAGCTGAGCTAAATTACACAACCGGAGAAACAATCGTGATTGTCAGACAATTTGAAGTCGGAAGTTTCAATATTTTCAGCTACCTGATTGGCGACGAACAGGCGAAGGAAGGACTCTTTATCGACCCGTCGGATCAACATGACATTCTTCTGAATGAGGCGGCCTCGCATGATTTGAAGATCAAGTATGTAGTAAACACACATCATCATATCGATCATTCGATGGGCAATAAAGAAATGGTGCGAAGGACCGGAGCCAAAATCGTAATCCACGAAGCGGATGCGACAGGGCTCCTGAATACGCCGCGGAATATGCTGGAGGTGTTCAGGGCCGAACCTTCCCCTCCCGCCGATATCCTGGTATCAGACGGACAAATCATTCAGATCGGCAATGTCGGTCTGCGGGTAATCCATACTCCGGGCCACACGCCGGGGGGGATTTGCCTTTATATGAAAGGTATGGTCTTTACAGGCGATACATTGTTTGTAGGATCGGTCGGAAGAACCGATTTCCCCGGGGGGTCCTATCCGGAGCTGGAAAAATCGATCCGGACGAAGCTTTATGCCCTTCCCGGCGATACAGTGGTTTTCCCAGGCCACAATTATGGGATGAGTCCCACCTCGACCATTCAAAACGAGCGAGAGACCAACGCATTGGTCCGTGGGTAGTCTTGTCATTTAGAGTCTTGGGAAATGGGGACGCCACCCTATTTCGCCGGATCAGCAGCGATGGAAGCAAGACTGATGCCGGCGAAATAGGGTGGCGTCCCCATTTTCACTAACTCTGATAAATGCGGCGCATCAAATCAGCGAATTGGGAAAAGTGGAGCGCTTGCGGACCGTCGCTCAGGGCTTTTTCCGGTTCCGGGTGAATCTCAACGATCAACCCATGCGGCCCGACGGCGTGAGCCGCAAGCGCCAGGGGTATCACCAGGTCCCGGCGGCCCGCCGCATGGGACGGATCTACCATAATCGGCAGGTGCGTCAGACGCTTCAGAATCGGAATCGATCCGAGGTCCAGGGTATTTCGCGTGGCGGTTTCGAAGGTCCGAATGCCGCGTTCGCACAAAATCACCTGGTGATTGCCTCGGTCGAGAATGTATTCGGCCGCATTCAGGAATTCCTCCATGGTTGACATCATGCCGCGCTTGAGCAGCACCGGACGATTGGACCGTCCGACTTCGCTCAAAAGGCTGAAATTCTGCATATTGCGTGCCCCGATCTGCAGCACATCCGCATAACGCGACACCGGCTCCACGTCGGCCGGGGATAGCACTTCCGTAACGATCGGCAGATCGTATTCCCTTCCTGCTTCCGCCAACATCTCGAGTCCTTCAAAGCCAAGCCCTTGGAAGCTATAGGGAGAAGTGCGCGGCTTGAAGCAGCCCCCGCGCAGCAACTGTCCGCCACACTCCTTTATGTATCGTGCGCACTTGTGGATCTGCTCGCGGGATTCGACCGCACAAGGGCCGGCAATTACGACAAAACCGGGCCCGCCGATTTTTACTCCGCGCACGGAGATAATTGTGTCGTCGGCTTTGCGCCCGCGGCTGGCCAGCTTGTAGCTGACCGCCTCCTTTATTTCGGCGGCGGGTTCGGGCGGTGCAGACTCAGGCTCCGGTGATCCGCCCGCAAGCGTTTCAATCCTGGGAGACGTTTTGGCACGATGTTGTGCCGGATAAGACCCTAAGACCTTCAAGGAAGTTGTGGCGGAGCGAAGTTGCTCGACTGCCTGCGCGACTCTGTCCTCGGCTATATTCCCCTCGAAATCGATATAGAAAAGGTATTGAAACGACATGCCCGGAATCGGGCGGCTCTCCAGCTTGCTCAAATTGATCTTATATTCATGAAGCAGTGTCAGGGCTTTCAGCAAGGAACCCTCTTCATGGGAGGTCGAGATGATCAACGAAGTCTTGCACGGAATCCGCAGGTCCACGCGCGCCGGCCTCTTTGCCAATATCAGGAATCGTGTGTAATTGTTTTGCTGGTCCTCGACGTTGCGCTGCAATATCTTTAGTCCATAGAGGCGGCCGGCTTCTTCGCTGGCAATTGCAGCCATACTGGGATCCTTTTCATCTCTGACTTTAATCACGGCCATGGCCGAGTCCGCATAAGGCATGGCCTGGCAATTTGGAAGTTTGGAAACAAACTTCATGCATTGCGCCAAGGCCTGGGGGTGTGAATAAACGTGGCGAATATTGGACAGCGGGACCTCATCCGTGGCAAGCAGGCAAAGTTCTATCCGCAAGACTTCCTCTCCCACGATGCACAGCTGGGCACAAGACAAAAGATCGTACACTTCATTCATGCTTCCTGCGGACGTGTTTTCCACCGGCAGCAAGCCATAATCGGCATCGCCATCCTCCACGGCATTCACGACCTGCTCAAATGTCGGCACACCCACGAAAACGGTCTGGTCCAAGTACGGAGCGAAGTACTTTTTTCCGGCCAGTTCGCTGTATGCGCCCTCGATCCCCTGAAATGCAACCCGCTTTAATTCCGATTTGTCATAATCCAGCAGATGAAGCTGCTGGGATCGGATCGAATCGTCAATGATCTCGTGAAAGACCCGAGTAATCAGGTGCGCATCAAGTCCCTGGTTCCGTCCCCTGGCTATTAGATTGGCCAGCAACTGTTCCTCTCGCATTGCGTCGCGTATCGGCGTACCCAGATGGTCCTTAGCCTCAATTATCTTCTGTGCGAGCTTGCGGCGATCAGCCAAAGCTTCGAGGATGCGTTCGTCAACCGAATTTATTTCGCTTCGGATTCTTTCAAGATCATCCATGCCGTCTCCTAAAAGAAAACAGATCCTTACTGGAAAGGATAATTGTCCCACAGAGAGCGTCAGTCTAAAATAGCAAGGAGTCAGAAT
>JBEKKY010000302.1:0-4959 GCA_050010475.1 Acidobacteriota bacterium
AGCCTTGCCCTTTGATTTCTGCTCTATGGAGCGGTACCACCACTCTACAATAGGAGAAGCAATCGCTATCGACGAATACGTGCCGATCAGGATCCCGACCACTAAAGCGAACGAAAACCCATGGAGAACTTCTCCGCCAAAGACAAACAGGCAAAGGACGGAAATAAATGTCATCAACGACGACATGATCGTCCGCGAAAATGTCTGGTTGATGCTGACGTTCAATATCCGGAAAAGCGATTCCTTCCGCAGGAGCCTGAGATTCTCACGCACTCGATCAAACACCACAATCGTATCGTTCATAGAGTATCCGACCAAGGTCAGGAGTGCGGCGATAACCGTTAGAGATATTTCCATCCTGGTGAGGGCGAATAAACCGATGGTAATTGCCAGATCGTGAAACAACGCAACTACTGCGGCCACGCCGTAAATCGGTTTGAATCGGAAGCCGACATAAACCAGCATTCCCAGAAACGAGAGCCCTACGGCCAGTTCTGCTCTGCGCCTCAGGTCCGATCCAACGACTGCGCCGATCGTGTCCGTGCCTTTGATGGCAAAAGGCCCGGCATAGAAATTCTGCTTCAACCGGCTGATCACGCTGTTGGATACGCCCGGAACGCTCCTAAATTCATCCAGAGATCCCACGATGCCCCCACCCGTTTTGTCTCTGTAATTAATCATGGACTGAGCCAGGTTTCGATAAAAGGAGTCAATCTCACCAGTCGTCTTGTTCTGGCTCCGGAGACCATCCGGATCGGAGCTCAAAAGATCCTTGTAAACAGCATCCGCCCCGGTGTTGTTAAAGTCGATTTGCTTGCTGGCGACATGCTCCGGATCAAACGCCTTGAGCAGCAGGGCGATCAATTCCGTTCTTCCTGAATTGATACCCTTTCCGGCCTCGATAACTGTCTGCAGCCGCACCTGCACCGTATTATCTGAAGGGTTTCCATATCCCTGGATCAGAGGAGGCGATGTCGATTCAGGTTTCAACGATTTACGGATAAGGTCCAGATCCGGTTTCTGTTTGAATTTCAGATAAACAACTGTCCCGCCCGTGAAATCAATCCCATAGCTCAAACCGTGATTCGTGATATATCCGATCCCTCCCAGCACGATCAGCAACCAGGAGAAACCAAAGAACCACCACTTTTTGCTCAACCAGTCAATTGAGATTTGCTTAAAAAGTTCCACAAACAATCCCTCGGATTGGCCGACCGGAATTTGCCGAAAACTTGGACACCATCCGGCGACTCAAAGTTCCCCTAAATTGACAATGCTTCGACTCTGCGGTTGCCCAGCATCATCTCAAACAGCCGATGCGAGACATAAACTGCTGTGAACATGTTGGCCAACAATCCGACCGTCAGCGTTACCGCAAATCCCTTGATCGGGCCGGTACCAAACTGAAACAGGAATAACGCAGAAACCAATGTGGTGACGTGCGTGTCGAAAATTGTCCAGAATACCTTGCTGAACCCTGTGTCTATAGCCGCGCGGATGGTCTTGCCCGACCGCAGCTCCTCCCGGATCCTCTCAAAAATAAGAATGTTGGAATCCACGGCCATGCCGATCGTGAGAATCACTCCGGCGATGCCCGGCAATGACAGGGTTGCGCCTACGGCACCCATAAATCCCAGAAGGATGATCAAGTTGCCGATCAGACACCAGATCGCATTGAGGCCCGAGTGCTTGTAGTACACAACCATGATAAGCACAACCAGGCCGAATCCGATTATCGAAGCCATGACCCCCGACCGGATCGAATCATTGCCGAGCGAAGCACCCACCCTCTGATCTTGCTCGATTTGGAGAGAAGCCGGCAGAGCTCCGGAACGCAGCAGCAACGCCAGATCCTCAGACTGCTGCAGGGTAAAATGTCCCTCGATGATTCCTTCAGCTTCGATTCGCGAGTGAATAACAGGCGCAGAGCTCACCGCGTTATCCAAAACGATTGCCAGCAGTTCGCCGATGTGCTGTTCCGTGGCGTGGCCAAATAAATTGGCTCCATCGGATGTCAGGAAAAAGTTGATGGCAGGATTGCCGTTGCGGTCAGTTCCGCTACGCGCAGTTTTCAGATCCTTTCCTGTAATTACCGGGATCTTGCTCACAACCAGGTATCCCAGTTGACTCTGATCGCCTCGGTCTTCCCGATAGGGCAACACCGAATAATCATCGGGAATGCTTCCTCCGTTGGCCTGAACCGCCGATTCAATGCTGGGAAAACCTGCACCACCCGGCAGCGAGCCATTTTCTTTCTTCACAAGCCGGAGTTCCAGCTGAGCCGTGTTTTCGATCAGCCCTTTAACCCGGTCTGGATCATCGACTCCGGGGAGTTCCACGATGATCCGATCTTGAACATCCCCGCCGCCTATTCCAGAAATCTGTAGACTTGGCTCCGAAACGCCCAAAGCATCCACTCTGCGCCGGATGGTCTCCAGCGCCTGCCGTACCGTCGATTCCCGCGTATCGCGGATATAGGATGGCGTCAGGGTCAGACTAAAGTTCGTCTTGCCTTCCGCAAAGGAACTGCGCACCGAATACTTCCGGTTGTAAGTCGTCTCGAGGTATGTTCGTGCTTCGCTCTCCCTGGAAGGATCGATCCCGGTGAGTTCTACAGAATAGCCATTCCCTTTTTGGGAACCGGCATAGGGTATGTTCTTGGATCTCAGCTCTTGCGCTATTCTGTCGGAATCCTGCCGAAGCTCCTGATTCAAAGCGTCATCGGTCACCACTCTCAGAACCAGGTGAATTCCTCCCTTGAGATCAAGGCCTAAGCTTAACCTGGAAAGGAATGGAGCGCCTTTTTCCTTGGGGCTGACGAAGTAATAGATGCAGACCACCATGAGCACGAGGATCATGATGAGCTTCCATCTCAAATTCTTCTGCATAATTCACCTAACCGGTTGTTAGTTTAAAAAGGAGCCGGAGGCTAGGAGCCGGAATTCGTCTCTTCTGACTTCTTGCTTCTGGCTTCTGGCTCCTCATTGCTGAGTTTCCTCAGGACCCTGGAGACCTGCGATGGCGCTCTTCGCCACCTCGATCTTTACCTGGTCGGCGATTTTGAGGATGACGGTCTTGTCCTTCACGCCGGCCACAACGCCGTAAATCCCCGAACCGGTGATCACTTTGTCCCCGCTCTTGATTGCGGCGATCATCGACTCCACCTTCTTTTGCCTCTTTCTCATCGGCATAAATATGAGAAGGTAAAAAATGACCGCAACGATCACGATCGGCGCAAAACTGATCAATGGATTCTGAGCTGTTTGCAACATCAGGATGGGTTGTTCCATTTATGCCTTTTTCTTTTATATCCCTCGATGAATTTCAGGAGGAGATTTAAATGGGCTGGACCTACAACAAACGAGACTGGAGATCATCGGGAGGTCACTCTCCTCCTTTCTCCATTTGCTCTAGCCAGTTACCCAGGAAATCAAGCTCGATAGCCTGTCTTATTTTCCGCATCATGTCAAGATAAAAGGTCAGATTATGCAACGTGTTGTAGACTGCGGACAGATGTTCGCCGGACAGGAAGAGATGCCGCAGATAAGCACGGGAATATCTCCTGCATGTCGGGCAGGAGCAACTCGGATCGAGGGGCCCCTCGTCCTCCGCATAAGCGGCATTTTTGATCAGGACCCGCCCTTGGCTTGTAAACAGGCATCCGTTTCTGGCATTGCGCGTGGGCAATACGCAGTCGAACATGTCGACCCCCATTGCGACCGCGCGAACCAGATCCTCGGGCGTTCCGACTCCCATGAGGTATCGCGGTTTTTCCCAAGGAAGCAGCGGCGCCGTGGACTCCACAATCTCAACCATCAGGTCTTTGGGTTCGCCGACGCTCAGCCCTCCAATGGCCATTCCTGAAAATTCCATTTTATTTAATGCTTCTGCGGATCTTTTCCTCAGTTCCGGGTACACCCCGCCCTGGACAATTCCAAAAAGGGCTTTGCTTCCGTCGTCCTGCTTCCGCCATTGTTCCCGGCATCTCATTGCCCAGCGCATCGATAATTCCATCGACGCTTCCGCATCTACGTACCCTGTGGGGTACGCCGTGCAATCATCCAGCACCATCGCAATGTCTGATCCCAGCGCCCGCTGGATATCGATCACACTCTCCGGTGTAAAAAAATTACTGCTCCCGTCCAGATGAGATCTGAACCGGACTCCTTCCTCACTGATACTGCGCAATTCCCTATGGCTAAAAACCTGATAACCTCCGCTATCGGTCAGGATGGCGCGGTCCCAGGCCATGAATTTGTGGAGTCCGCCCAATCTTTCAACGCGCTCGTGTCCCGGACGAAGATAAAGGTGATACGTGTTGGCGAGGATAACGCGCGCGTCGAGCGCCTCCAGCGACTCATTCGACATCGCCTTGACTGCGCCCCCGGTCCCCACCGGCATGAATACAGGCGTGGCGACATCCCCGTGCGCAGTATGCAGCACGCCGCGGCGCGCGCCGGTCCGCGCATCCTTGTGCAGGACTTCAAATCCGAACTTGATGTCTTCCGCCATGCGCGTAAGGATGCATGATACGGGATGCAGGATGCAAGATGCAGGTCGGTATCGGAATCGCAATCGCTATCGAAATTCGAAACGCCGATTGCGATTGCGACACCCGATAGCGATCCCGATTCCGATACCGACCGCTTAGGAGTATATGGTTGGTCTGTGCGAGGCGGCCCGATTCCGGAACATCTGCACAAGAATAGAGGGACTTCGGAAGACTAGATTCCCGAACAGGGATTTGTAAGTAACATTTCCGCAGATCAAGTCATCCAGCAATCCACGCACGGTATGGCTATGACGGACCGACTGCATTGCGCGCCGGATAAAAGTCTGGGAAAGCACCATGCTGCCATAAAACCGGTCCCTCCATGTTGCGGCGCTCTCCAGGTCCGCTTTGAAATCCGAGCGCCAGGCTTTCTCATAGCTTTGCGGATCCCCACGTTGAAAGGATTC
>JBEKKY010000303.1:0-4958 GCA_050010475.1 Acidobacteriota bacterium
TTGACTGAGGAGAGTGAGGGACTGAAATCGCAACACATTATAAAACACTAATGCTTCTCAGTGCAACAGATCTTTCTGTACACATAACTGGCAAAAGCAATCCTTTTGAAAACCGGCGCGTGAATTCCTTGACAGCATCGGCCAATTCGATGAAACTGCCGCCATGCGGATCGCTTTCCGGCACCTGTGCTTTACCTGCTGTATCCTTGCCCTCATTGCAGCATTTCCTGTCCAGGGTCAGGACCTGCAGCTTAATAACCTGACCGGCGCACGCGGCGGCAACCTTGTTGTAGGCCTCACATCCGACCCATCGAGCTTCAACCGCATGATGGCTTCCGGCCTCGCCAATGCCGCCGTCACCGAGCGGCTGTCGGCCGACCTCGTCCACATCAACCGCTCCACGCTGCAGCTCGAACCGTCGCTGGCCACCCAATGGGGGGCGGACACCAGCGGCCGGCTCTATACGATTCATCTCCGGCGCGGCGTGCGCTTCTCCGATGGCAGCCCGTTCAGCGCCGACGACGTGCTTTTCACTTTCCAGGTCCTCACCGACCCGAAAATCGAAAGCACGATTTCCGGCCAGATCGAAACCGACGGCTCATTCCCCACGATAAAAAAAATAGACGACTTCACCCTGACGCTCACGTTCAAGGGCCCGATCGGAATGGGTCTCCGGATGCTCGACTCGGTCCCGATCCTCCCGAAGAGCCGGCTGCTGAAAGCCTACCAGGAAGGGCGCTTCGGAACCGCGTGGGGGCCGACTGTCAATCCCTCAGAGGTCGTAGGCCTCGGACCGTTTCGGCTGAAGGAATACCAGAGAGGAATCCGCATCGTTCTCGAACGCAATCCTTATTACTGGAAGAAAGACCGCGCAGGGCAAAAGCTCCCCTACCTCGACGCCATAACATTCCTGGTCATCCCGGATCTGAATTCCGAAGCGCTACGGTTTCAGCAGGGGGAGCTGGATATGGTGAGCTATCCGTCGCTGAATCCTGAAAACTTCGCCGCCCTCCGGCGCGACCAGAAGAACTACACGATCCGCGATCTCGGGCCCGGCCTCATGCTCGATTATCTCTGGTTCAACCTGAATCGTGGTGTCGGCGGGAAGGCGCATGTCGATTCCGAGAAACTGGCGCTCTTCGAAAAGCCGGAATTCCGCCGTGCCGTTTCCTATGCGCTGGACCGCGCCGGAATTGTCCGGTCCGTGATTCTCGGACTCGGAGTCCCGCAGTATGGGCTCGTGAGTTCAGGCAACCGGGACTGGTACAATCCCAACATTGCGCGAACGGAATACAATCGCGCGCGCGCGCGGGAGCTGCTGGCGAAAATCGGGCTCCGCGACTACAACGGGGACGGAATCCTCGAGTATGGAGATAAACGACGGCCGCTGGAATTGACTCTGCTAACGTCCAGGGGCAACAGCGCGCGCGAAAAGACCGCAGAGGTGATCCGCGAAGACCTTGCAGGATTAGGGATCCGGGTTGCAATCCAACCCCTTCTGCCAAATGAGATCGCCGCGCGCGCCCTGGATTCTTTCGATTACGAGGCGATCCTGTTCGGCTTTACCCCCACGGACGTGGCGCCCGATCTCCAGGCAAGCACCTGGTACAGCCGCGGCGCGATGCATTTCTGGCGCCCGAACCAGGAGAAGCCTGCATTCCCCTGGGAATCCACAGTGGATTCGCTGATATCGAGGCTCGTTTCAAGCACGGATCCCGCCGTCAGGAAAAGCAGTTTCGACCAGGCTCAGATTATCTGGGCCACGGAAATGCCTGCGATTCCGACTTTCGCCTCCGACATTTTAGTGGGATGGAGTAACAAGCTGGGCAACGTGCGCCCATCCATAGTGACGCCGCATCTGATCTGGAACGCGGAGGAGATCACAAAAAAGTAACCGCCGATTTTCGCGGATGCACACGGAAAAATGCAAATATCGGGATTTGTTCTCAAGCGCATACTGCAGTTGATCCTGATCTCGCTCATTGTTGCGTTTATTACGTTCTGGCTTGCTTCAGTGATTCCCGGCGACTTTTTCAGTACGCACCTGCTCGATCCATCGATTCAAAAGGGAACGGTCGAACAGATGCGCCACCGATACGGCCTGGACCAGCCCTTCTATATTCAATTCCTTCACTGGCTGGGAAGGCTGCTGCGGCTCGATCTGGGTTATTCCCTTTTTTATCAGAGGCCGGTCTCATCCATCGTCGCGGATGCCCTCGCCAATACCTTGTGGATCGGAGTTCCGGCACTGGTATTGGGATTCGGCGTGGGGATCATCCTCGGAGCGGCGAACGCATTATTTGAACGGCGCCTGCCGGGACGCATCCTGGATCTGTTCTCCACCATCGCCCTGTCGCTCCCCTCTCTCCTGCTCGGCCTGGCGGCATTGCTCTTTGCCGCCTCCACGCACTGGTTTCCGCTGGGAAGCATGAATTCCCTCGGCGTTCAGGGCGCCGGAATCTGGCGCTGGATGGCGGATCGCCTGTACCACCTTTTGCTTCCGGTAGCCTGCCTCACAATCCCGGTCATGGCTTATGTGCAGCGGATCCAGCGGGCAGCAGTGCAAGGCGCCGGGCTTGAATTGTACGTGCGCAGCGCCCGGGCGCGGGGATTGGGCGCCCGGCGCATCTTTTTTCACTATGTTGTGCGGCCCGGGCTCAATCCGGTCCTTTCGGTCGCCGGGCCGATGCTGGGCGGGATTCTCAGCGGCAGCCTGGTGCTGGAAGTGATTTTTGCCTGGCCCGGCCTTGGCCAGATTACTTATGACGCCCTATTCAACAACGACCTTTTCCTGCTTGCGGGATGCGTGATGGGCAGCAGCCTTCTCCTGGTCGTCGGAAATCTTCTGGCCGATTTTGCATTGATGGCTCTGGATCCCCGGACGAGATCTTCGATTCGAAAGAGCGCCCCATGAAAGTACGCACCGTCTTCGCACTGTTCATTGGATTTTTGATCGTGATCTCGATCTTTGCGGACTTTCTTTCTTCCAATCCTCCCGAAATGCAAAACCTCGAACAGTTCTACCACTCCCCGGTCCGGATGCATTTTGCAAAGTCTGGAAGTCCGTTCATTTACCAAACACAACTGACGAGCCCGCTGGATGCGCTCTATGAAGTGAGCGACCGGACGGCATTCCCGCTGCACTTTTTTTTCAAGGGTTATCCTTATAAGCTTTTCGGGTTGATACCGCTGGACCGGCATCTCGTAGGCAGAAACCAGTCCCCCTTTTATTATCCACTGGGGACGGACGAATTGGGGCGCGATGTTTTGGCCCGGGTTCTCGCGGGCACAAGGACATCGATCCTGGTCGTCGTCCTGGGGCTCCTCATTTATGCGGCGCTGGGAATTACCATCGGCGCGGTGGCAGGCCTGTCCGGCGGGTGGATCGATTCGCTCCTGATGCGTTTCTCGGAATTCGTTCTGGCCCTCCCTGCCCTTTATCTTGTGCTGGCGATGAGGGCCCTGGCGCCTGCGCGGATTCCGTTTATCCAGAACCTTTTTCTGGTGGTAGGAATCATCGCCGCGGTCGCGTGGCCTCCCATGGCGCGCGGGATTCGCGGATTAATCCTGCAGCTCAGAAACTCCGGACACGTGGAAGCCGCGCGTTCCCTTGGTGCAACGCCCGCGCACCTATTCCGGCGCCATATGCTCCCGTTCCTGCTCCCGTTCGCGCTCTCCCAACTGGCGGCCGCCGCACCCATTTTTCTGCTGGGCGAAGTGACCCTCTCATTTCTCGACATCGGGTTCCGCGATTCTGGAGAATCCTGGGGCGCCATGCTGCGAAGCCTGAAGGACACACGTGTTCTCACGGACTTCTGGTGGAATCTATTGCCGCTGGGCATGGTCTTTCTGACGCTGCTGTGCCTGAATCTGCTCAGCAGCCGGGTGGGCAGGGGGAAGCGGGACGATCAAGCCATGAGGATCTGACTGAGTCAGGCCCCTGGAATTCGCGGCCGGTCAGACGACCGATCCGCTGATTCCAAGGACCTGATCCCATTCTCGCCAGTCGAAGCGTGGATCCTACTTCTTTCCGGGAACCACGGCATCTTTGCAGGCCTTGGCCACTCTAAATTTCACCACTGTCTTTGCGGGAATCTTTATGGCGACGCCGGTCTGCGGATTCCGTCCCATCCGCGCTTTTCGCTGCGATTTGACCAGTTTGCCGATCCCGGGGATAATAAACTGGCCGTTTTTCTTTGTTTCGATTACCGCGGTTCCAGCGATAATTTCGAGAATTTCATTGGCCTTTGCTTTGGAAATTTCGGCCTTCTCTGCTATCTGTGTCACCAATTGAGCCTTCGTCATCACTTTTCCAGCCATTCACTCCTCCCATGAAAAATTGTTTTTGAATCTACCGGAACAAAGCAAGCAAGCTAGAAACATTTTGCGGATATTCTGAAAAAAAGCAATGATGATTTTCAAAAAACCCGCTATTTATCGCTATTCGCGAGGAAATTCGATATGAATTGGCCGGTTTTGGCCATTCGGAGCCCCGCGGCCGACAGTTTTGCCCATGTGACGGCGCTCAGGTTCGCAATCAGGGCTGGTAGTAGGGATTGCGCCCGGCGGCATGATCGGTGGTGTCGAAGACCTCACCCACTTCGGGAATCTGCTCGCGGATCGCCTTTTCAATCCCCATCTTCAGTGTCATGTTTGCCGAACCGCAGCCCTGACAGCCGCCGCCGAGCCTCAGAAACACGGAATTCTTTCTTACGTCGATCAGTTCCACCCAGCCGCCATGCATTCCAAGCGCCGGGTTGATCTCCCGTTCCAAAAGATTCTGAACTCTCTTCCGGATTTCCGGCTCGGGAAGCAGTGCGCTCTCAAACTGGGCAGTTACGGCCGGCTCGTTCGAGCGGATGTGCTCGCGGATTTTGGCGCCGATCCGCTTGCCGATCACAGGCCAGGGTTCGAATCCGGACTTTGTGACGGTCACCTGATTTTCGGCGATCAGAATG
>JBEKKY010000304.1:0-4948 GCA_050010475.1 Acidobacteriota bacterium
TCCTGACGTTTAGTCTGCGCAAATTTGCGCAGACTAAACGTCAGGAAGATGTTATTGATTCTTCCCTCCGGACGTGAAGAATTGTAAAAGTGTTACCTATGTGCTCGGATTATTCCGTTTACCTATGTGCCCGTTTGGAGAATATGACGAAATTGAGCGCCGAAGGTGCGGCACGTGAAGCGCCAATGGTGCCGCGCCTTCAGCGCTCTATCGCTTCGCAGGCCTATCCCGGCCTGACGGCCGGGCCTATTGCCTTTCGGCCCTTCGGGCCTTACTGCCATATGAGCATTCATTTGTGAGGTCTGTATAACTCACGGATCCACCTCTGTCGATAGGCGAAATAGGGTGGCGTCCCCATTTCATTAATGATCGTCGTTTTGAATCATGCCGAGCGTTGCGGTCCAAGCATCGCCTGCCCAGGAAGTCTTGACCCAGCGATTCAATCAGCGCCTCGTCAGAAATCTTTCGCTTTCCCCGGAGCAGGAACAAGCCATCAGCGGAATCATTGGCTTTCCCGCTGACCGGGAGCGCCGGCGTCCCGTCGGCGTTCCCGGCAAAAAAGCTGTTCAAATTCCTTCTCTTCAATTATACTTAACTCGCTTTAGTACAGTTAATGTCTGCAATATCCGGTCGTACGCTCGCCATCGGAAAAGGGGGGAACCCAGGCTCCTATGATGCATCCGTTCGGAGAGAAAATCCGGGAAGTCAGGGAACGCAAGCATCTGACGATGCGCGAAGTAGCCGAAAAGGCCGGCGTTTCTGAAAGCCTGATTTCACAGATCGAACGGAACAAGATTTCTCCGGCAATCGATACGTTGCTCAAAATTATCGATATCCTGGAGATCGACCTGGATTTTATTTTCCGGGATTTTAAAAAGGACCGGCCGGTGAATCTGGTCAGGGCGAGGGAAAAAAAACGCGCCGTCATTAACGGGGTTATTTTCGAGCAGCTGTCCCACACATACTCTTCCTCCGAAGAGCACGCGATCGAAGCCTATTTTCTGGAAATCCCTCCGGGAGGGAAGAGCGGAGACGACGAGTACGGTCACATCGGCAAAGAGCTGGGAGTGATCATCAAGGGGAAAGGAGAATGTACCGTCGGCAGGCAAGTCTACAGCCTGAAGGAAGGGGACAGCATCTCTTTTTCCGCGGACGCTCCGCATCAAATACGGAACGTCGGCAGGAGCCCCCTCAGGGCTTTTTGGATTATTACACCGCCCAAACGCCTGCTGGGGAGAAAATAAAAATTCGGATCCGACGGGCCAGGCCTGTCAGGATAGCGGCAGCAGAACAAAGGAGAATTCGATATGTCCAGACCAATGACGTTAGGGGAAAAAATCCTGGCCCATGCGGCCGGGGTAAAATCCGTAAGCCCGGGTGACATCATTATGGCAAAGCTGGATCTTTGCCTGGGAAATGATATTACCGCGCCTCTGGCTATTCAGGCCTTTTACGACAACAGCGGGAAAAAGGTGTTTGATCGCAAGCGGGTTGCACTGGTGCCCGATCACTTCACGCCCAACAAGGACATCAAATCCGCCGAGCAGGCAAAAATCCTGCGCGACTTCGCGCACGAACAGAAACTGCTCTATTACTGGGACCAGGGAGAGGTCGGAGTAGAACACGCGCTTTTGCCCGAGCAGGGGGTTGTGGTTCCGGGCGACCTGGTGATCGGCGCAGATTCCCACACATGCACCTACGGCGCGCTGGGCGCCTTCTCTACAGGCGTGGGTTCCACGGATCTGGCTGCCGCGATGCTGACCGGCAAGGCGTGGTTCAAAGTGCCTGCCACAATCAAACTCGTTTTCAAAGGCAGGCTGCCGGCGGATGTGACGGGAAAGGACCTGATCCTGATTGCGATAGCGCGTCTGGGTGTGGAGGGCGCCAACTACAAAGTTTTGGAAATAACGGGACCGGTGATCGACAAGCTGTCGATGGAAGGCAGACTGACAATGTGCAACATGGCGATCGAAGCCGGGGCCAAAGCCGGAATTGTGCCGCCCGACAAAATAACCCGTGCGTACGTTCAAAAGCGTGCGCAACGCAAGCCGCGCTATTATTTCTCGGATCCTGAAGCCGAGTATGAGCGGGTGGAAGAGTTTGACGTGACAGGAATGGAGCCGGTGGTCGCCAAGCCCCATCTGCCGTCAAATGTTGTGCCGGTTTCCAAAGCCAGGAATGTTGTGCTGGATCAGGCGGTGATCGGATCCTGCACCAACGGCCGCATCGAGGATCTGCGCGAGGCGGCCAGGCTGCTGAAAGGGAAAAAGGTGAGTCCGAGAGTCCGGACGATCATTATTCCTGCCACGCCCCTGATATGGCGGCAGGCGATGAAGGAAGGGCTCTTTGACATATTTACCGCAGCCGGGTGCATCATTTCACCTCCCACCTGCGGACCGTGCCTGGGCGGGCACATGGGAATTCTGGCCAAAGGCGAAAAAGCGGTTTCCACTACCAACCGCAATTTCGTGGGCCGGATGGGCCACCTCGAAAGTGAAATATATCTGGCATCACCGGGTGTGGCTGCGGCATCGGCGATTAAAGGGCGTCTGGCTGCACCGAAAGAAGTCCGGGGCTCCAATTGGAAGCAGGGGGTGAAAAAGTGATTATCACGGGAACGATTTACAAATTCGGCGATGACGTCAACACGGACGAAATTATTCCGGCGCGTTATTTGAATACCAGCGATCCCAAGGAATTGGCCGCGCATGTAATGGAAGATGCGGACCCGCAGTTTCCCGGCAAGGTCCAGCCCGGCGATATCATCGTGGCCGGCAGGAATTTCGGATGCGGCTCCTCGCGCGAGCACGCGCCGCTGGCCATCAAAGCCGCGGGGTTGGCTTGCGTCGTAGCGGAAAGCTACGCACGCATTTTTTATCGCAATGCATTCAACATCGGGCTGACCATAATGGAATGCCCGGACGCTGCTGCTGAAGCGCAGACCGGCCACGTGCTGCGCATCGATACCACGACCGGAGAAATTGCGAATGTGACGCTGGACCGCACGTATGCGGCCAAGCCGATCCCCGTTTTCATGCAGGAACTGATCGGCGCGGGCGGATTGATGGAATATGTGCGCAAGGGGATGATGAAGTAGCCGGATGAATTGCGGATTGTGGATTTCGGCTTGCGGATGGAATGGATCTGCAGGAAGAAATTATTATGATAACCAATTGCCGGATTCGGGAATGCAGATTCTGGAATAAGAGATTTTTCCCATCCGCAATCCGCAATTCGCAATCGGCAATTGCCGGCCTTTTCTTCATCTTTTGCTTTCATGCCGCCGCGTTTGCGATCGGACAAGCTCAATATGTGCGGACGGCGCGCGAGCCGGGCAGCTTCCCCCTGGTGCAAAGCCGCCGCGCTGCCGCAATCTGGATAGATTCCGGTGACTGGCCGGGAGTGATCCGGGCCGCCAACGATCTCAAATCCGACATTGCCCGGGTGACCGGCATCCAGGCTTCCATTTGGAACAACACGGACCAGCTCGGAAAGCATGCAATTATCATCGGCACAATCGGCAGAAGCCGGGTGATTGATGATCTTATTGGAACCGGCAAAATCGATGCCGGTCAGATCCGCGGGAAGTGGGAGTCCTTTTCCATTCAGGTCGTACCTCATCCTCTGGCGGGCGTCACTAGCGGGTTGGTAATCGCGGGATCCGACAAGCGCGGAACCATCTACGGAATTTATGATCTTTCCGAGCAGATCGGCGTTTCACCATGGTATTGGTGGGCCGATGTGCCGGCCCGGCATCATGACGAACTGTTCGTAAAGCCCGGGACCTACCGGCAGGGCGAGCCATCGGTGAAATATCGAGGGATCTTCCTGAATGACGAATCACCGGACTTGACCGGCTGGGTGAAAGAGAAATTCGGGACGGCGCCTGTCAGCGTCAATCCTCCCGTTCCGCCCGATGTGGCCAATTACAACAGCCAGTTTTATTCCAGGCTATTCGAATTGATATTGCGGCTGAAAGGAAATTATCTCTGGCCGGCGATGTGGAACAATGCGTTTAACGAGGACGATCCCGAAAATCCCAGGCTGGCCGATGAATACGGAATCGTCATAGGCACTTCCCATCAGGAGCCGATGCTCCGGGCTCAAAAGGAATGGGACCGGCGTTACAAGCAGAAACTCGGGAGCTGGAATTATTACAAATATCGGGACATCCTTCAGGAGTTCTGGAGGGAAGGCATAAGGCGCAACAAGAATTATGAAAGCATCATCACGCTCGGACTCCGGGGCGCCGATGACACGCCGATGATTCCCGGGGGTACGGTTTCCCAAAGCATGGAATTGCTGGAGCAGATCGTCGGTGTGCAACGCAAGATGATTGCCGAGGAAATCAACCCGGACGTCACCAAGGCGCCCCAACTCTGGTGTCTCTACAAGGAAGTGCAGGAATACTACAATGAAGGACTCCGCGTGCCCGATGACGTGACGCTTCTGTGGGCAGACGACAATTGGGGCAACATCCGGCGGCTTCCGACCGAAGTCGAACGGCGTCGGGCAGGGGGAGCAGGCATCTATTACCATTTTGATTACGTGGGCGGACCGCGTAATTACAAGTGGATCAATACCAATCCGATTCCCAAAATCTGGGAACAAATGACTCTGGCCAAGGAATACGGCGCGGACCGGATCTGGATCGTCAACGTGGGCCATTTCAAAGGTCTTGAATTCCCGGTCGAATATTTCATGCATCTCGCATGGGACACAAAACGCTGGACCAACGGGAACATTGACGAATACACACGCCTTTGGACGGCGAGAGAATTTGGTTCCGGCCATGCACGGGAAATCGCGGAAATGATTTCCGCGTACTCCAAATTCAACGGCCGGCGCAAGCCCGAGTTGCTCGAACCCACAACCTACAGCTTGACGAATTATCTCGAAGCAGACAGGGTGCTCGCTGATTACCAGCGCATCGCAGCAAAAGCCGAAA
>JBEKKY010000305.1:0-5498 GCA_050010475.1 Acidobacteriota bacterium
AAAGGCGTCCCTATGTCGTTATGTCGCGGCTTTCGGTAAACAAGCTAGGCAAGAATGTGGTAGGGATTCCGCTAAGCCATGTAATTAACAAGGCCAATCAGCACAGAATCCTCATTCCAGCAAAAGAAATCATTAAGGACGCTACGTCCAATTTCCCGTTTGTCAACAGTGTCGCATTGACTGACCAGGTGCGCGTTCTCGACATATCACGTCTAGAATTACCAAGAATAGGCTATCTTTCCACAACGGCCACAATCGCTGTTCAGTTAGGGCTGGCGTTTCTCTTCGATATTCGTTAGCAATTGAAAAGTGCCGCTTATCCAGGCAAGCAGGTCGCCCCTACAACGGTGGAGATTTGGCGGCCTCTCGGGCCCGTATCCGTATTTCTCCCTGAGGCCCTTCTGAAAAAATCGTACTTTATAACGGATTCTTATGAGATCTTTATATCTTATAAAAAGTCCTAAATTGAGCAGGCTTGTTGCAGTGGAATGTGCCTGTCCCCTTCTAATTCTAGGACAGGCTCCAGGAACGAAAGGCGGAACAAAGAACGGATGGAAATTCCCATGTCGAGTGCAAAGGGACCAATCCAACAGCTTCTTGATGCACTTCCCTTCTATGTGATCCTCGTAGATTCCGGGCACAACATCGTGGCGGTAAACCAGCGGGTGACGCGGGATTTCAAGGTCAGCCCTCAACACCTCATTGGAGCGTACCCGAGTGTCCTCTGGTTGAAGCCAGCGAAACCGGAGAGGCTGTTGAAAGAGAACTGTTCGATTCAGGAATCGGGCGGTGGATACGCGCAGCCGTATTTCCCACCCTGCTTACTACCGATGACGGCAGGCCGGTCTATCTGCATTTCGCACGGGACATCACGGACAATAAGAATACGGAGAAAAAGCTATCACAAAGCCTGGAGCATCACAGCGCGTTATGCGATCTCCTTCAAAAATTTCAATATTGTCAGACGGGCGTTGAGATCCTGGAAGCACTGACGAATGAGATTATCTCGCTGTCATGGCTGGGAATGAGTGCTACGGCTGTCGGCTTCCTCGCAAAAAACAACCGTTTGGAGATGGTGGTAAAACACAACGTGCCGCCGGGGCAGTTGGCGCGCTGCCAGTCCCTGGAGTATGGCGAGTGCCTGTGCGGGAGAGTAGCTCAAAGCGGCCGAGCCATTGTCTGTTCTTCACGCAGCGTGGAGCACAGTGTCCATTACGAGGGGATGAATGAGCATGGTCATGCGGTCTTGCCGATCAGCCACGAAGGACAGGTACTCGGCGTTCTTACCCTTTACCTCAAATCAGGAGACGAACTAGGTCCTTTCCAGGTTGAGTTCCTGAACGCTGCATCCTCGGCTGCAGCCGCGGCTCTCGCAACCCAGCTTGCACGGGAAGAGGTGAAACAAGTTCGGGAAAAATCGATGGCCCAGGTTGTCTCTTACCAGGAAGATGAGCGCAAACGCATAGCCAGGGAATTGCACGATCAGGTTTGTCAATCGCTTTCCGCACTCCTGCTCGAGATCCAGGCTCACGGCAGCATGGATGAGTCGCTCAGGGAAATTCAAAAAGGATGTGAAACCCGGGTCCGCAGCCTCATAGATGAAGTCAGCCGGATGGCCGGGCAGTTGCGCCCCACGATACTGGATGACTATGGTCTGGAGATGGCATTAGCTCGTCACATTGAGGAGCTATCATCCAGAACAGGATTGTCGATCGATTATCAATATGTATCCTACCCGGATCCCCACAGTCGCCTTCCCGCTCCAATCGAGGTGGGACTCTATCGCGTGACCATTGCCGCATTGGATAATGTGATCCGTCATGCCCGTGCATCCCGGGCCAGCGTGGTGGTTTTGTGGCAGAATTCGAAGCTCACACTCCTGATAGAGGATGATGGATGCGGTTTTGACTACCCCGCGGTTCGAAAGGATCTTGACAGGTGCCTGGGTCTCATCGGAATAGAAGAGAGAATCGCTCTGATGGGTGGAGCGTTGAGAATCGAATCTACGCCTCAAAAGGGAACGACGGTGCGAGCCGAAGTTCTCATATCGAACTCCACAAGTTGAATAATCGCCCTGCCGCGAATTCAGGGATTTCACGCATGGATCCTGGTATATCCACGCAAATCCGAGGTCCCTTCGCTTGACGGGCTGCCAGCCGATTCTCTATCCTGTCAGGTAAACAAACCAGGGAGGGCGCCTCATGACCGTCAAGGTTCGGGAGGGATGGTACGACATCTCCGTTCCATTAAAACAGGGAATGAGTTACTCCCCCCCCGATTGCATGCCGCGCGATCCTGCGTCCGCTGAAATAAATGCTGCGGGCTTCACCGGTTCCGCACCGGTGAAATCCATGGTTTTTGTTGGAGGTTGTTGACACAAATCGGAAAAAAGAGATGGTCCAAGTATGAATCGCCTTCAGATACATCCGGAAAATCCGCAGACCCGTTACTTGAAATCTGCCGCTGATGTTCTCAGGGACGGAGGACTGATCATATATCCTACCGACTTCGTTTATGGGCTGGGCTGCGATCTTTTCAACAAGAATGCAGTCGAGAGGATTTACCGCTGCAAGGGAAACGACAAACGGAAATTGCTGAGCTTCATCTGTCCTGACCTGAAAGGCATCGCCGAATATGCGTCTGTATCCAATGCTGCCTATAAAGCAATGCGCCATTTTCTTCCCGGCCCCTACACCTTCATTCTGAACGCTACCAGGCAGGTGCCGAAAATTCTTTTGGAAAAGCGCAAAACCGTCGGAATACGGGTGCCCGATAACGTTGTCTGCCAGGGTTTGCTGACTGAATTCGGAAGACCGATCATCAGCACGAGCGCCTGCCTTTCAGATCAGGAGTTTCTCGGTGATCCGGAAGATATTGCCGCAACATTCGACCACATTGTCGACCTTTTCCTGGATTCGGGGCCAGGCGGCCTGGAACCATCGACGATTATCGATTTCACGCAAGACGAACCGGTGGTTACCAGGCAGGGAAAAGGGAAGATCTGAGCCCCCAGATTCTCGGACAGGCTCCTAGCGAAATGCAATGCCGCGAGTCGATGCGATACGGCCATTCTGCTTCTCCTCTGATTCTTGCGATCGTGTCCAGAATTTGGGTCTTTCTTGATGCCGTTGGGCTCGACAAGGCTTGCAGGTCTCGCATCTCGATCCCGCAAGACTCCACACGACCTCGAAGGTTCAAAGCTTGAAACGTCTTTCCAGCTACAATTCTCTCCGGGGGATTGAAGCACTTCCAGCGCCAACTCGTGCTATCCTCATATTGGTTAACCGCGAAAGCGGAGAAAGATTTGCTTATGGCAATACCGAGCTGTTATTCAGGCAAGGTCCTTTTTGTGGACTTAACCGAGGGACGGATAGAAGAGGCGAAGCTCGCGGAGAATATCTATCGGGAGTTTATCGGAGGCAATGGCCTGGGCGTCCGGGTCTTGTACGAAAGAGTTAAGGGTGGGGTCGACGCCTTGGGGCCGGACAACATTCTGGGCTTTGTAACCGGATGCCTGACGGGGACTATGGCCCCGGGGAGCGGACGGCATATGCTGGTGACCAAGTCGCCTCTTACGGGCACCTGGGCCGAATCAAATTCCGGCGGCACCTTCGGTCCCGAGCTCAAGACCGCGGGTTACGATGCCGTCTTTTTTTACGGCATCTCTCCCAAGCCGGTCTATTTATTAATCAGGGACGGCAGAGCTGAATTGAAGGACGCCTCTCAGCTCTGGGGAAAGGATGCCTATGAGACGCAGGACACGCTGCTGCAAACGTTCAACGATCCCCGGATGAAGATCGCCTGCATTGGACCCTCGGGAGAATCCATTTCTCTGCTGGCCGGCGTTGTAAGCGAGAGAGGACGGATTGCGGCGCGCAACGGCGTGGGAGCGGTCATGGGCTCCAAGAGGCTGAAAGCGTTTGCGGTCACCGGCGGCGTGCAGACAATCACCGCGGCGAATCCGGAAAAATTCAATGGAGCCATGCAGCAGTTTCTTGCTCTTATCCGGAGCAACGAGTATGCCAAGGCGCTGGCGGCAGCCGGGACCGGGAGCAACATCAGCTTCCTGGTTTCGATCGGTGACGCTCCGCTCAAGAATTGGCAACTTAGCGGATTGGATGCGCTGCCCACGGTAACCAACCTGGATGGCGGCAACATGGACAAATACAAAGTGAGCAGCTACGGCTGCTATGCCTGCCCCATCAGCTGTGGAGCGATCATCAGACAACAGGACGGCCCGTTTGCCATTAAAGATCAAATGCACCGCCCGGAGTTCCAGACACTGGCAGCGCTCGGCGGAATGCTGATGAACGACAATCTCGAGGCAGTGATCAAGGCCAATGACATCTGCAACCGGTACGGCATCGATACCATGGGGGTCGGAAGCGGTATCGCCATGGCGATGGAGTGCTATGAAAAGGGTCTGATTACCCGGGAGGATACCGATGGAATCGAGCTGACCTGGGGGAACGCTGAAGCCATTGTTGCAATGGTGGAGAAAGTCGCCAAGAGGGAAGGATTCGGCGCAGTGCTGGCTGATGGCGCCCAGAAAGCGGCCGAACGCATCGGAAAGGGCGCGGAAAAATATGCCGTAGCCATACGGGGCAAAAGTCTGGCTTTCCACGATCCGCGCATGTCGCCATCACTCGGCACGGCGAATATAGCGGATGCCAACCCGGCTCATCACATGGATAGCCAGATCACAAGCATGCTCAATGCGGGCGCTTCTATCGGTTCAGATCCGGCTCTGAAAGCGTCCCAGGATAGCCCATATGCAGGGTATGTCATAGGGAGCGGATATCATCAGCTGTTGAATGCTGCCGGCTTGTGTTCGCTGTATACCGTTGCCACCACCCCTCCGCCGATCGCAGAGTTGATCGCCGGCGCCTGTGATTGGGAATTCAGCTGGGAGGAAGCAATGACCGCCGGCCGTCGTATCTTGACTCTCAGGCAAGCATTCAATGCGCGCGAAGGATTGACTCCGGACCAATTCGAGCTTCCGAAACGAATCGCGTCTACCGCCAAAGTTGATTTCGCAGCTTTGAGAAACGGCTATTTTTTGGAGATGGGGTGGGATCCCAAATCGGGTAAACCTTCAAAAAGCGCGCTGGCCGACCTGGGACTCGCCGAATTGACAAGCGATTTATAAAAACAAAGGCGCCCCGGCGTCTTTGTTCACTCGGGGCCTCAGACGGTTGATTCGGGAAATCCTTCCGCGGATCTGTAATCGATGACTCTCACCTTTTCCAGAGTGATCAAGCCGCCCTTCATCATTTGATCGATTGTGGGAAGAAACGCGTTGATCTTTTCCTCCGTATCCACAATTTCGATGACCAGCGGCAAGTCCATCGAGAGCAAATAGGCGAAATAGGGAGGCGTCCCACTGCTGTCCCATTAACTTTTGAGTATTGTCCCTGAATTCTTTTTTTTTCAGGATGTTATAACAACAAATGGGTGTAATCGATTTCAATTTTTTTTAAACTCATTCGGACACGATC
>JBEKKY010000306.1:0-4927 GCA_050010475.1 Acidobacteriota bacterium
AATCCAATTTCGCCGAAGTTGGATTTTGTGCCGCACCTTCGGCGCTCGATTCATGGATCAATCCTTACCCCGGCCTTACGGCCGGGGCTATTTTCTGTCGCCTCTTCGAGGCTCCACATTGGGTGAACCATGAGTCCTGATCTCGCCCCATACGCTGCAAATTACATCACCAGGCGCGAATCGTCGGCAGAGAGTAGCCCCGGCCGTAAGGCCGGGGAATATCGTTAGCATAAAAATGAGCGCCGAAGGTGCGGCACCTTGCATCCATACCCCAATTTCGGAATCGAGGCTAAAGAGAAACCAATTGAAGCACTGATCCGTATTAACTTCAGGATTTGATGGAATATGTCATCGCTTGTCTCATTTAGAGACCCTGGTGGGTTCTGTTTTGTCCACCAGGGTAAGTTCTTCCGTGCTGTCACTCCCGAGTCTCTGATCCCAATCGTGCCATTCCTGAAATCTGACACTGCCAAAGCTTTAATATCGCAGCACGATCTTGTTTCGACTCGGCAACTGGAGCCACGCGAACAGGAAGCATTGTTCCGGACCGATGAATTTCGACAGCTAACGAATGGTTACAGAATCGGCGCCGTATTCGAACATGAAAAAATTGACTTTGCCAGCTACCCATACGAGTGGGCGCCTGAAATGCTTTACGCAGCTGGTCGGCTCACTCTCGACCTGGCACAGCAATGTCTGAGAGAGGATTACAGTTTAAAAGATGCAAGTCCCTATAACGTCTTCTTCCGGAAAGGTGCGCCGGTCTTTATCGATCTCCTCTCGTTTGAGCGGCGAAATCCATGTGATCCGATATGGAACCCGTACGCTCAGTATTGTCGCAATTTCCTCCTTCCGCTTCTGGCTCACAAGACATGGGGTGTTCCGCTCTCGGATATCTTTACTTCAAGACGGGATGGCATTAAACCCGCGGACATCTATCGCCTCTGCAGTCCTATCCAGAGGCTGCTTCGACCATTTTTAACGCTTGTAACCTTGCCAACCTGGTTATCCCGCAAAAAAATCCACCGGACTGTCTATCGTGACCGTCTTCTCAAAGACGGGGAAAAGGCGCGCTTCATACTCAATTCGTCATTTGGCCGGATACGGCGCATTCTTCACCGGGTTCAGCCCAATGGGAGCAAATCCTTCTGGGAGCATTACTCCGAATGTCACAGCTACCCGGAGGCCGCGTTCAATGCGAAGAAGGAATTTCTGGAAAGTTGTCTTCGAGAGATCCAATCCAGGCGAGTTCTCGACGTCGGAGCCAATACGGGTCATTTCAGCGTATGTGCAGCGCAGGCAAAGGCGGATGTGGTGGCCATTGATTCCGATGCAGGGTGCGTCGGCGCCCTGTGGATGAAGGTTGAATCAGAAAAATTGAACATCTTGCCGCTCGTTGTCGATTTTTCCCGGCCAAGTGCAGCGCAAGGCTGGCGGAACCGTGAGTGTGCAAGCTTCCTCGACAGGGCAGGGGGCGCTTTTGATGCAGTCATCATGTTTGGCATATTGCACCACCTTCTGGTATCAGAAAGAATTCCCCTGAAGGAAATTTTGGAAGTTGCCGAAGGGTTGACCAGCAGCTGGCTGCTGATTGAGTTTGTCCTGCCCCAAGACGAAATGTTCCAAATTCTGACGCGCGGCCGGGATTCCCTTCACGCAGATCTGAATGAATCCAGGTTCGAAGGCGATTGTAAGGAAAAATTTGAGATAGTTCGGAAGCAGCGGCTTCCCGGCATGGAACGCTGTCTGTATCTGCTGCATAAAAGGGCGTGAAGCAATTCCTTCGTGCAATAATATTTTTTGTCCTGTCAATGAACCTATTTCGGGAAATCAGAATCTAATAAAAATAAATGGCAACCCATATTGCAGTCCCTGCTCTCGATTCCGAATTGAGGATCGATGAAATGGGAAGAGAACCCGTTAAATCCGCATCAGCGAATTTCCAATTTCGAGATTCAGAATCAGGCATTTCCTTCTCAAGCTCTTTAACCCATTCAGTTCATACTAAGGAGTTCGGAATTAAATGAATTTCTCTCGCAAATGGATGTTTTTGGTTTTGTGGCTCCTGTTGATTTGCATCGCCCCTTTTCGCAATGTCGAGGCTTACATCGATCCTGGAACAGGGAATTATCTGCTTCAAGTAGTATTGGCGGCTCTGTTTGGCGTGGTATTCGCACTTAAAGTATTTTGGACAAGAATCAAGGGCAACTTGGCCTGCGTTCGAGCGCTTCTGTCGGGAAGCAAACAAACCAGCACGCACGAATGATTTCCACCTCCATTTCTCTTTCGGCACCCGGAAAACTCATATGTCCAAAAGGATCTTCCTGCTCAATGTGTTTGATCTCCTGGTTCTTTCCTGTCTGGCAATCGCTCAGCCCATCTTTGATCTGCTTGGCAAAAATGTGGAGTTCTTGGCCGCAAGAAAATCAGACAGGACTGAAGTCGTTATCCTGGCTGCCGTTTCAGTGCTCCTTGTTCCTTCACTTCTGACTATCCTGGAGCTTGCCGCTCGGATTATTGGCATCAAAACCTGCAACTGTTTTCATCGAATTCTGATCTGGGCACTGGTTTCCTTGCTCCTGCTCCCGCCGATGAAACATTTCTATCAGACATTCGGAAAGTGGCACCTTTGGGTTGCGCTGGCGCTGGCCGGAGTTTTATCGGAAACCTATTATCGGCTGCGTGCGCGAGGATTGGCGTTGGCCTACCTGAGTCCGATTCTTCTGATTCTTCCCGGACTCTTCATCTTTCACTCTCCTGTCCGGCAAATTGTTCTGTCCAGGAACCAGCCGCCAGCCCACTATCCTAAAATCAAGGCGACTGCACCGATTATCATGGTGATATTTGACGAATTTCCGCTGGCATCTTTAATGGACGATCGCGGCCGGATAAATTCTCTCCGTTACCCGAATATTGCTGGTTTTGCAGGTTCCGCAACATGGTATCGGAATGCTTCTTCTGTTGCCGATACTACCTTGCACTCGATTCCTGCAATTCTGGATGGATGTCTCCCCAGCCACGACTGGCAGTTGCTCCCCTTGGCTAAAAATTATCCGGATACACTCTTCACCCTTGTGGGCGGAAGTTACCGTTTGAATGCGCTTGAGAGTAATACTCGTCTTTGCCCGGATTCCCTGTGTGGTTCCCCTGGAATCGGCTCTTCACGATTTCGGAACCTGAGTTCGCTTTTTTCGGATGTGGGTATCCTGTATCTATATATTGTGCTGCCCGCGGATTGGACTAGGTCGCTCCCTAACATAACTGAGTCCTGGAAAGAGTTTTCTGTTACGGCTCAATTTCAGCCCCAAGGAATTGAAGACATCGACCGCATCAGGCTCTGGAACGATCGCCCACAGATTTTTGAAGAGTTTGTTGAATCGATCCGCCCGAGTTTTAAACCGGCATTGAATTTCATTCACATTCTGCTCCCACATGTGCCTTGGGATTATCTTCCGTCTGGGAAACGACACACACTCTCCGAAGAGGGAATCCGCGGACTCGTTGGCATTAATGACCGAGGCGTCGACCCTGAGCAGTGGCTGGACAATCCGTGGGCTATTCAACAGGCTTACAAAAGACACCTTCTTCAAGTGGAAATGGTAGACGGGCTTGTAGGAAAGTTAATCGCCCATCTCAAGAGCGTAAAGCTTTTCGACCCGTCTCTTATTGTGATTGCGGCAGATCATGGCGTCTGTTTTCGCGCCAATGCTTCGCGAAGGTTTCCTTCGGCGAAGAATTTTGCCGATATTATGGCAATACCGCTTTTCATTAAAGCACCCAATCAGCACAGAGGAGTTGTCGACGATTCAAACATGGAAACGATCGACATTCTGCCCACGATGGCTGATATTCTTGGTATCAAAGTGCCTTGGAAAACAGATGGGCAATCCGCCTTGAATTCGGCAGTCCCGGCAAAAACGACAAAGACAATCGCAATTGAAGACGGCAGTAGAATGATCGTTGATGCATATCTGCCGGACCTATATAAGAGCATCAACGAAATGCTGGCAGTTTTTGGATACGGCCCCGATGAATTGTTTCACATCGGTCCCAACAGGGAATTAATCGGTCGGGAAATCAAAGACCTGGTTGTTGCCAAGTCTTCCGTGAAGTGCATTCTGGATGGACGCGCCTATCTGGAGAATGTGGATCTGAATTCGCGGTTTATCCCTGCCAACGTTGAAGGCCGGCTCAGCTCAAAAGATGCGGGACTTGCTCTACCGTTAAATCTGGCTATTGCTGTCAACAGCAGGATCGGGGGTGTGACCCAGGCCTATCGGGATTCAGACAAGTCAATTCGGTTTTCGTCACTTCTTCCCGAAAACTCCTTCCGGTCTGGGTACAACCAAATCCGTGTCTACCTGGTTTCCAAAGCCGGCAACGGTCTCGTTTTAGGCGAAACTGAAGACACCCGAATCCCGCCCTACCGTTGGGGCGACGTTCTTTCCTTCGGATCAAACGGGAATGCGAAGATGTATCAAACAATAGGCTGGAGTCCTCCCGAGGAGACGATCACCTGGACGAATGACAAAAGAGCCGAACTGGTTTTGCCCACCGCCAAACCTCGGCGTGCAGTATGTCTGAAATTGGTGGCAGAAGCATATCTGAGGCCTGGAATCTTGGATTTCCAGCGGGTGAAGCTCTATGTCAACCGGACACCGGTTGCGAATTGGATTCTATCCGATCGCGAATTCAGGGTCAGAGAAGTGTTCATTTCCCCGGAGTTGTTTGATTCCAATAAGACGATGCTTACAATTGAGACGCCTGATTCCACAATCCCAAACAATATTGGTGATGTACCGGACCTTCGGCGGCTTGGATTGGCAGTAGTTTCCCTTTCCCTCACCGAGCGCTGAATTGAAACTGAAAGACGCGAAAAGGGTCAGCGGCATCCGCGTTCATCAGTAGTTTCTTTCTCGCGGCTTCA
>JBEKKY010000307.1:0-6194 GCA_050010475.1 Acidobacteriota bacterium
TCAAATCATCGCACGGATAGTGTCCCAAAGTCCTCGAAAAGAACCGAAGGTGTCATTGACGGCGCTGGCTTCGTATCCGCTGTGCACCATACAACTCGCGCAGCGGGGGTTGCCTGATTCCGCACCGTACCGGTGCCACTCGGTTTTTTCCAGCAGTTCGGCGTAGGTTTCAAAATACCCGTCCTGCAGCAGATAGCAAGGTTTTTGCCAGCCAAAGAGGCTGTAGCTGGGCATGCCCCACGGAGTGCAGGGATAGTTCCTCAAGCCCATCAGGAATTCGAGAAATAGAGGACTTTGGTTAAACCGCCAATTCTTTTTGCGGTTGCTCAGAATCCTGGTAAACAGCCGCCTGGTTTCGGCGGCGTCCAGAAAATGCTGTTGGTCCGGCGCTTTCTCATAGCAGTAGCCGGGAGAAATCGTCATCCCCTCGACTCCGAGCGCCATCATATCGTCAAAGAAAGCGCGCACGCTGACAGGGTCTGCGTCGTTGAAGAGCGTGGTATTGGTCGTCACCCGGAATCCTATGTGAACCGCCTTCCGGATCGCTTCGACAGCCTTTTCGTACACCCCCTCACGGCACACGGAACGGTCGTGGAACTGCTTTTGCCCATCCAGGTGGACATTGATTGTGAAGTAGTTGCTTGGCCTCAAAGAGGACAGCTTTTCATTAAGGATAAGGGCGTTGGTGCACAAATAGACGTATCTCCCGCGATCGACGAATCCTCCGACAATCTCTTCAATTTGTGGATGCAGCAGGGGCTCGCCTCCCGGGATGCTCACCATCGGAGCGCCGCATTCTTCGGCAGCTTTAAAGCATTGCTCTGGAGACAAATGTTGTTTCAGGATATGTGCCGGATACTGAATTTTGCCGCACCCGGCGCATGCAAGATTGCAGCGGAATAGTGGCTCAAGCATCAGAACCAGCGGGAATTGTTTCTTTCCCGCGGCCTTTTGCCTGAGCACATAAGCCGATACAGCCAGCATCTGCGATATTGGGACTCCCATTTGTTCCTTTCCAGCGCATGATGGTAGCGTATCGGTTTGCTCTGAGCAATGGGGGAAAACGGTGACAGCCACCAATGTCCCCAAGATGATGCCAATGCTGGGGACACTGGTGGCTGTCACCGTTTTACTTCGTGGTGGCCACGCCTTGGCTTCCGTGATAGCCTTCGAAACCATGAAAGCCCTCACATTTTCCGACGGCGCCCTTGGCCTCATAGGAAACACTCCGCTTGTCCGCTTCCGGCGAATCTGTCCGAATCCCAATGTCGAAATTTGGGCAAAACTAGAATCTTCCAACCCCGGCGGATCCGTGAAGGACCGTATTGCAAAATCGATGATCGAAGCGGCCGAAGCTTCAGGCGAACTTACGCGCGACAAAATGATTCTTGAAGCCACGAGCGGGAACACAGGGATAGGGCTTGCTCTGGTGGGGGGAGTCAAGGGCTATAGGCGCTCTGGGTGCGGACTTCCTGCGCACTCCCGCGCGGCTTGGAACCGACGGCGCCATTGAGGCGGTCTATCGTCTGCAACGCAAAGAACCCGGCAAATATTTCATCCCCGACCAGTACAACAATCCGGCGAATCCGCTGGCTCACTACAACGGTACGGCTCTTGAAATCTGGGAACAGACTGAGGGGCGGATTACTCATCTGGTCGCGACCATGGGGACCTCGGGGACATTGATGGGCGCGAGCCGCCGGCTCAAGGAACTGAAGCCGGAGATTCAAATCGTCGGGGTGGAACCGTATCTCGGTCACAAAATACAAGGCCTCAAAAACATGAAAGAGGCCTACCGCCCGGGAATATTCGACAGAAAACTCCTGACCGAAAAAGTGAGCATCAAAGACGAGGATGCCTACGAAACTTCGCGACTCCTGGCTCGGGAAGAGGGTTTGTTTGTCGGAATGAGTTCCGGGGCCGCGGCCTGCATTGCCCTTCAGCTGGCGAAGGTATTGCCCAGTGGAGTGATCGTGGTGGTTCTCCCGGACGGAGGCGAGCGCTACCTCAGCACGACCCTGTTCCGGACTTCGGCGTCCGTGACTCGCCGCGTGCCGAAGTTGGAGCTGTATGACACACAGACCAGGGCACAGAGACCATTTCAGCCGCTCGTTGCGGGAAAAGTCACAATGTACTCCTGCGGGCCAACGGTCAGTGCGGAGCCCACGCTCGGGTTGCTGCGGCGCGTTGTTGTGGCCGACCTTCTGCGGCGTTCTCTCGAGTACTGCGGATTCGAGGTCAAACACGTCATGAACGTAACGGACCTCGACGACAACACCATTCAGGAATCGATCAAACAGGGGATGCCACTCAGGGAATTAACGGACCGGTACACAAGAGAGTTTATGGAATGCCTGGACCAGCTTGCGGTCAAGCACGCCTGGAAATATCCGCGGACTTCAGAACATGTCGATGACATGGTGGCATTCACGCGCCAGTTGATGAACAAGGGGTATGCGTATGAAAGGCTGCGCAGCGTCTATTTCGACATCGGCAAGTTTCCCAAGTATGGAGCGCTGAGCGGTTTGAATTTGTCGAAAATAAAAGTGGGCGCGACGGTGGATCTCGATGAGTACGACAAGGACGATCCACGGGATTTCACGCTGTTCAAGCGGGCCACGCTCGCTGAGATGGCCAGGGACATCTTTTATGAAACGGATTGGGGCAATGTAAGGCCCAGCTGGCACGTGCAATGTGCTGCCATGTCCACTCGATATCTGGGTGAGGAGTTCGACATTCACACGAGCGGCAGCGATATTTTATTCCCGCATAACGATAATGAAATTGCCCAGTGCGAGTGCCTGTACGGAAAAGGTCCTGCGAGATATTGGGTGCACTCGGAACTGGTCCTGGCCGGGGGAAGGAAGATGTCCCGTTCCGCGGGAAACGCAGTGACCCTCAAGGACCTTATGAATTTGGGATACTCCGCTCGGGAAATCCGGTACCTTCTTCTTTCCACGCATTATCGGCAGCCCCTGTCCTATTCCGAGGACAAATTGATGGCCGCCCGAGCGGCATTGAAGAGAATCGACGCATTCGTGGGAAAGCTCCGGCGATGCCACGACGGACGCGAAACAGACAAGATACGGGGCATGGCCGAGGAAATGCTTGTTTCGTTCGAAACCGCGATTGAAGCCGACTTGAACGTGCCCATGGCATTGGGAGCGATTTTTGTACTGATTAGAAAAGTAAACCAGCACTTCTCCATGGAAGGTCTCTCGAGAAAGGACGCTTCTCGCCTGCTGGATGTTCTTACAACAATCAATTCTGTTCTGGCGCTTTTGGATTTCAATCCGGCAGGGGCGGAAAGCGAAGACCCGGAAATAGAAGCCCTGGTAAGCCGCCGGGAAGAGGCTCGGGAGCGGAAGGATTATCTGGATGCGGACAGGATTCGAGACGAACTCAGGAAGAAAAACATCGCGCTCGAAGATACGACATACGGCACGCTCTGGTGGATAAAAGGCTGACACAGCTATCGGCGATCAGCCGTCAGCTTTCAGCTAAAGCGTTTTTGCTAATAGCTGACAGCTTCCCAACCCGGCTGGGCCTGCAACCTGGAGTTTGGGATGCCGCGGGCACCAATTCAATTCCAGATTCCAGATTTGGAATTAGGAATCTGAAATTACTTGGTTGTGACTATTTCGAAGGAAGGTGGATGCTCCAGGTGCTTTTTTACCAGGCATGATTCGGCAGCCCGGATTACGGCTGAAGTATATTGCTCGGGGAACTCCGGAGGAAGCTGAATCTCCAGCCTGACTTTGCTGGCCATCTTCGTCTTAGGATCTCGCTCGACTTTTTGCACAAGCCGTATTCCGTCTGCCGGGATCCCGCGCATTTTGCAGAATCCCAGGACATACACCCCTGCGCACGTCGCCAGGGATGCCAGGAACAACTCAAACGGGGTCGGGGCCGACTCCTCTCCGCCGCCGGATTTCGGCTGGTCAGTCTCAACCACGAACGATCCGAAATGGGCCCGCACTCGGACTCCTCCCGGAAAATCAACTGTCATTTCCATTCTGTTCACCTTTCCATAGGTTCCCGGTTTTCAATTTCCGGTTCCCGGTGAAAAACATAATTGATATCAGATCCAACGGGGAACGGAGAACGGGGAATTCGGATTCACGGCTCCCGGCCGTTCAGCGCGGCAGGCTTCAGCCACCGGTCGGCGCACAGTTGCCGGACTTGGAGCTTGAAGCGAAGCTTGAAATTTTTTTCTTCCAGCTTTAAGCTGTCGCACGCCGGGCATTTCACTCGGGCTTTTTCCGAAGCCCTTTGCCCCAGCGCCTCAAATTCAAATCCGCAATGAAGGCATTCAAATTCATAAAGCGGCATCAACTGAGCTCCGCGAAATCAAACATTGTATCATTTTCAGGAAAAAGAAAAAGGGCGCCGATTATTTCAGCCGGCGCCCTCTATTTGTTTCCTCGCAGGAGATCTCCGCGATCCCAATCCCTCTTTATGCAACTATCGGGTTCCGAAATCCCCCTACCACCTAATGCAAGCCCTGTTGAGCCATCAGTGTTTCGGGGGACGAGGACTCATAATTCGGATTCCCGTCCCCCGTCTTTACTTCTGTGTTCTTTACTTCAACAACTACTCCGGTCCTCAAAAACAATCCGGAGGTCAAGCACAACATCTCAAAACAGCATCTATTAAAACTCTATTTGGTTTCCCGATCAATTGCCTGAAATACTCATTGAGGGATAGGTAGCTCTTCCCAAACCGGACTAGGCAATAACCAACTGCGATGATCAGCGCTGTTGCCATCGAATTAGCTTCAAATCTGAGGTCCAAAGTCTCAAAGAGACAAAAACAAATATTTTTGAGAGTATAAAGCGATGCAAAAGACAATAATGACGGTGACCGGACCGGTCTCTCCGGACAGACTTGGCATAACCCTCATGCACGAGCACTTCACCTTTGCCTATCCGGGCTGGTTCGCGGATGACAGCCTGACGCCCTACAACCGGGACGCGGCCGAGGCAGTGTGCCTCAAGGTGTTGGACGACGTGAAAAAGCTTGGGGTGAAGACGATCGTCGACGCCACTGCAGCGGATGTGGGCGGCCGTGATCCCATTCTGCTGAAAAACCTCTCAGTAAAGTCCGGCGTAAACATCATCGCTGCAACAGGTCTTTTTCCGGAAAGCGTAGGCGCCGGCGGCTACTACAGGTGGCAATCGACGATGAGAGGGCGGAACCTTGAAGAAGACATTTATGAATTGTTCTCTACCGAGATCAATCTTGGCATCCGGGGCTCCGGGGTCAAGGCGGGAGTCATTAAGGTTGCGACGGGCGATCCGATCATCAGCGATTATGAATCGACCGTCTTTCAGGCTGCCGTGAAGGCCGCGAAGGAGACGGGAGTTCCTATCATTACCCATACCGAGGCGGCAACAGTCGGGCCGGATCAGCAAGACCTGTTCCTCAGGCTTGGCGCTGATCCCGGCAGGATCATGATCGGGCATCAGAATAACTCGGAGAGCATTGATTACGCTCTGCGTCAGCTGGAGAAGCCCGGCTTCTATCTTGGTTTCGACAGGGTCAATCCGCTGATGTCGACAGCCGCGGAAGACAATATCGTTTCCCTGGTGGCGCGCGGTTACGGCGATAGAATCATGATTTCTCACGATTGTATTTTTGTCTGGCTCGGTAGACCGGGGACTCTGCCTCCGCAATACGCCGAGTGGTATCCTGACTACCTGTTCAAGAAATTGCTTCCTAAAATGAAAAGGGCCGGAGTGACGGATGAACAGATCCGGAGAATTCTAGTGGACAACCCAAGGAGATTTTTTTCCGGCACGTAATAATTTGACAGACCGACCTAATAAATCTAAAAAATAGGTTTAAAAAGAGAGTGGGGAAGAACCGATGTTTTTAAAACGAACGGGGACGTCTCTGCTAATGCTCTGTTTGCTTGTGGTCTTTTTTTGCACTCCGATTCTCTTCAGCCCGCAGTTTTCGCTCCTGACCGGCTTTGATACAGCAGCCATGGATTTTCCCTGGTACAACTATATTACCTACAGCCTGAAACATGGCCACATTCCCCTCTGGGATCCCTACGTCCAGGGCGGCCGCAGCTTTGTGGGCGAATCGGCGACTGGGGGATTTTCGCCTCTGAGATGGGCATCGGTATTACTGCTTTCAAGGGATGGTCAGTTCTCGCCCCGATCGATGCATATCGTCTACGTATTTCT
>JBEKKY010000308.1:0-4846 GCA_050010475.1 Acidobacteriota bacterium
TGACTGCAGCTTTGTTTTCAGCCGGTCTCTTTCTGCCTCTATCTTTTGCTCCAGCGTTTTGTCTGCGGGATGGCTTTCGACAGCAATTGCGTACCACACATAAGCTTCCGACAAATCCTCGACGATGCCGCGCGCGTTTTCATAGGCGTTGCCCACGCAGTACTGGGCTTTGTAGTTGCCCAGGTATGCCAATCCGGTACAGAACAAGAAATTGGAACGGGGAGCCTTGCTGCCGGAAGGATTGGCAAGGATTGCATCGACGCGGTTTGTTTGCTGCTGGGCAGGGATGCGCGCGGCGTTCACCATCGAGGTGATGACTTCCTGCTTGTTCAGCCTGGTTTTCGCATCTTCAGATGACGAATCCTGGGCATTGGTCTGCGCGATGGCCAAAGGGAGCACAATGATCGCTGCGAAGAAAATTTTTTTAAACATGAATCCTCCGAAAAAACCGGTTGAAGCGAGCTCCTATCGTAAATGAACATAAAAAAAAACGCCACGGATTCCACTGATTTTACGGATTAAAAGGGGACGCCACCCTTTTCGCCCGTCTAGCTTTTGCCATAGCTGCTATCGCTCTGGCGAAAAGGGTGGCGTCCCCTTTTAATCCGTGGCGTTTTGATCTACTTCCAGCTGTCAATCAGAACTCCACGGCCCAATCTGAAGTCGGTAGCGAACCACGTGCTTTGAGTTTTTCCGCCGACAACCACGATTTGAATTCCCTGGGGCTGGTTGAACGGCTTGATCAAAGCTTCCTCTGGGAGCTTTTTCCATGTGGCATAGGGCTCCAACCCTTGCAGGGCCAAAGAAGCGCTGATGCTGGCAACCACGGCGTTCCCCCAATACGACTCGGCTGTCTTTTCCACGTTTTGCGACAGCCACTGAGCCAGCATCTGTTTCGTGTTGAAGCCGTGAACGTCTTTCAGCAGCGCGGCGACCGTCGGATCCATCAAAATGGTCGCCGAGGAACCCTGCGCAGACAGGGATTTCATGTAATCCCGGATCAGCTTGTGCGGCGGGTACAGGTGCTGGACAGAACCGACGCTCGAAATATAACTCCATCCTACACCCACAGTAACCACGCTTTCCAAAGGTTTGAATCCCATTTGAACGTGAAGCGGATCCCATCCGGCAGGCAGTTCCTCTTCATTTTCCGCGAAGCACAGATTGTTATATTGAAGATTGTTGCCCAGGGAACTCCATGCCGTCACGCGGTTATGCAAACCGCCTGCAGTTTTGGACATCAGAGTGAAAGTCCTTCCGATGACTGCGTTGGCATCATTGTAGGGGCCCAAGGCGTGTCCTCCAGGATTCATCCCTGCTTCCTTTCGGATGGGTCCGTTGACGACAATCATATTGGCCATGGAAGTCGTTGAGTTGCCGAATGGCACACTGGTTGCCAGTGCAAGAATGATCGGCAGGTATTCCGGCTTTGCTCCCGCCATCACGGCGCAAATCGCAGCCTTTTCAACCGTCAGAGGGCGTGCGCCGCCCGGCCAGGTTACAATTTTGATGATCTCATCCGGCTTATGGCTTGTCCCCTGAAGCATCCGGGCGACTCTCTTTTCGGTGGGGAGAATGACGGGAGCATAATCGGTCCAATCCTTTTCCTTAAAGAGTCGCTGCAGGTTCTCTTCTGTGTCGGGAGGCAGGAGCCTTGCTTCAGGCTTTGCCTCGGGAGCCGGTCCTTTCACCTTTTCGTTTTCGGTCAACGGTTTGGTCAGGGCATCCACGATTGCCTGCATGGTTTGCTTGCCCGAAAGGAGGTCTTTCCCTTCGATATATTGTCTATGCACCGACTTGGGTTGACCGGCAACGGGGAAGGGGAGAGCGATATAGCGGATAGGGCTTCCATTTGTGTAAAGGAAGTCATAGCCGGTTGCATAGCCAACAATATTGCTCCCGGCAACGCAGACGGTCGGAATTTTGAACTGTTGTTCGAGCGTCCGGGCATGTCGGCTCAAGGCCGACGTACATCCATCTCAGCCGGACACGCCAAGTATTGCGGCATCCCCCCTGCTATCCTTGATTTCTTTCCACAGCGCGGGATCGTCTGCTTCGTACCCGCCTCGTTTCATTTTTATGACCGTTTTCACGGTCGGCATGTTTTTGGCAAACCATGCCTGCATCTCCTCGAAGATGCTCAGCGCGGCTTCCGGACCGCCCCAATTGATGTCGACCATATAAACGGTCTTTCCTTCCAGCGTGTCGAGGCGGGGCGCCAGCGGCAGCCGTTCCGCAAGCCTGTTCGCCACTGCGGGGCTCAGCACTGTAATCAATGGAGCGGAATCCGATTGAGAAAAGCCGAAGGCAACGACTAACAAGACCGCTATCAGGAACGGGCAACCAAAGATCAAAAACTTTCGTTTCATGATATCATCCTCCGGCGCGATCTTAGCCCAAAAACGCCACGGATTCCACGGATTGCACAGATTTCAAATCCGTGGAATCCGCGGTGTTTTTTCTTTTATAATTGAAAGTCAAATTTACCGACCGGAGAAGGAGGACGGAATGAAGATTGACATATTTTCGCACATCATGACTGAAAAATATCTGTCGCTATACAGGAAGAAAGTGCCGGCTATAGACAACGAGATCGAAGTATATACCCGGCCGGTGGTCGATCTTCAAATGCGCCTCGGGCTCATGGACCGGTTCCCGGACGTTTTGCAGATTCTGACTGTGGCCAAGGTGCCTTTGGAGAAATTCGTGGGACCCAAAGATGCAGTGGAACTGGCCCGGATTGCCAACGACGAATTGGCTGAACTCCTCGTCAAGTATCCTAACAAGTTTTTTGGCGCCGCGGCATGCTTGCCCATGAACGATATGGATGCGGCCCTGGACGAAGTGGATCGCGCGATCGGAAAGCTGGGGTTGCAGGGGGTTCAGGTCTACAGCCGTATCGCCGGAGAGCCTCTCGACTCACCCAAGTTCAAGCCGCTGTATGCAAAAATGGCGGAGTACAACCTGCCGATCTGGCTCCACCCGGAGACGAATCCCGCGCTGGACATGGATCGGGGGCTCTTCAGCTGGCCTTATGAAACCACAGCTGCGATGCTGCGCCTGGTTCAGTCCGGCCTCTTCTATGAATACCCCTACCTGAAATTTATTGTGCATCATGCGGGGGCGATGGTTCCGTTTTTCGCCGAGCGCTTGAAATGGTTTGCTTCGGCAACAAAGCTCTTTACGCAACGCGATCCCAAAATATATGAGCAGTTCCGGAATTTTTACGTGGATACCGCCCTTTATGGAAGCACATCGGCGCTTCAGTGCGCTTATGATTACTACGGCGCCGACCACATGCTCTTCGGAACCGATGCTCCTCTTGGGCCCCGTTGGGGAATGATAGAAGGCACGATCCGTTCGATCGAAAGAATGGCGATTACGGATCTGGAGAAGGAAAAGATCTTCAGTAAGAATGCCATCGAAATGTTTAAGATGGCTCTATAGAAAATACGTTCCCCGTTGTCCGTACCCCGTTCCCCGTTGAGTGGAACAGGGAACGGACAACGGGGAACGGGAAACAGGTTTTTATGACTTGGAAAGAGGAATACGAATCCCTGACTCGCCTTATTTCGCAAAATCCCGAGATCGTTATCAGCGCCAGCGAGATTTCGATTCCACAGAACCTGCGGGAGGAGTTTTATGCACTCTTCGACAAGATCAGGGTCAGCCTTGTCGAGACGCATTATTCCGCGCTGCCCGTAGATGTCGATGTTTTATGCAATCATTACCTCCAGATTGAAAAGGAGGTCATCGCACTTCTTGGAATCGAGAAGATCTCCATGCCGGTGGACCTTTTTGCATTTCTGCACACCCCGAAGCAGGGTCTGGCACGAGCGATCTATAACAGGCTTTTTGATCTGCTGCAGGGAAAAATCACAGAGGATGTTTTTGAAGAACAATGTGTCGCCGAACTCAAGACCTCGTCTGCCAATCTGTTTCGCCTGGGGTATGAATGGTGGGCGGGGCTGGTTGTGATCAAGCTGCTTGAGCCGGACGAGGTCTTCTTTGTTGATCTCGATCCTGACTACAAACCCTACCTGACGGAATTGAAAGAAATTTCCTTTGGCCGTCAGGCACATCATCCGACCATCCGGATTCCAGAATTTGTACTCCATTCACAAAAACTCGGCAGATACGTGGCAGTCAAAATGGCGATCGCAGGGGAATTGGAAGAATACGCGGTTCGGTTAAAACCCGCGGTTCGGCCCAGGAAGCGCACAGGCGACACTTCATTCGCGCTGGATTCTCGTGTGATGCTTGTTTCGTTTATGGCTTCTCCGGAAGATATCCCGATAGTCGCCGACATCTATGAGCGTGTCCTTAAAAGGCCGGATTGGATGGTCGAATGCATAAGCAAAGACGATATCGCGGATCCGGACGCTCTGGAAAAAGTCAGACTGCACGCCGGTTGTTTAAATCCAAATCAGGGGATGTGCCTGGTCGTGATGGATGATGATGCAAATGCAACCTTGGGGGACCTTGCGGAGAACATTCATCCGGTCGCCGTCGGTTTTGATCAATCCAAACTTCAATCGGTCGTGTCCTCCCTGAGGTAAAAAAACGCCACGGATTAAAAGGGGACGCCACCCTTTTCGCCCGTCTAGCTTTTGCCATAACCGCTATCGCTCTGGCCAAAAGGGTGGCGTCCCCTTTTAATCCTTTTAATCCGTGGCGTTTTTCAATCCAAAAGAACGGCGAGATCCTCAGGGCTCAGGTTGCGAAGAAGGCTGTTATCCTGATTGATGATTGCGTCGGCGATTTCCCGCTTCGTCTGCTGCAGCTCGAGAACTTTATCCTCGACCGTATCCTTGGCAATCAGGCGGTAAGCAAACACCGGCCGCGT
>JBEKKY010000309.1:0-4823 GCA_050010475.1 Acidobacteriota bacterium
TCGCCAGCGAAAACCCCCTAAAGAACAACTGTCGGTCGACAAAACTAAATCGCGCCGGATTCCGGCCTTACTCGCGGCGAAGCAGTACTATTCTGCAGCATTGCCATGCTCTTCGGTTGTGGTCAGAACAACCAAGGCCTGGCATCTTCGCTTTTCTCCCTCGATTCGGCGAAGCCGGGCTCGGAACCAATGCTGGCCTGATTGACCTAAATCTCACACCCGCACTGGGAGCAGCGATAGTTATATCCCGCCGGAGGGGGTCCAAAGGGGACCTCCTCCTCTGGCTCTCCGGTAACTTCGCCTTCTTTTTCGGCCGTCTTTTCGTCATGCGGAAACAATGGAAACGTCTTTCGGATATGGTCCGGATGCGTTACAGACGGCGCATCTCAAGAAGATCTTCTTTCCACCCGCGGCAACCTCTGGTTTGTTCTTGAGCGGATTCTCCCTGGCCGCGGCATTCTCGATCGAGTTCCCCCTGAATGACCGGGCTGAGCAATTTTGACCAGATCCGTGTGCAGTACTGACCAGACATGCGATTTACCCCCCGTGTACAAAAGCATTGTGGATTTCGGGATCAACTCGCGGGAGCTTTGCATAATTTCTCAAGTACGAACCTGAGGATCCGGGGGTGAGTCCATGAGGTGAGGCTTTGGCGCGGACTTTGATTGGAAACCCGGCTTGTTATTAGCGGCGCGGAAAATGTGAGAAACAATCAAAAACTCACTCAATAAGCTCAGTCATGAGCATGAGGAGATTGGCGATGCGATGCACACGATCCGCCATCTCGCCAAGGAATATGCTATCCCGGGTGATGTCTGCAATACTTTCGTGGTCACTTATCAGAAACTCAAGGAGTTCGAAGATGACCTCCATAAGCATGTACACCTTGAAAACAACATTCTATTCCTCAAGGCTGCGCGGCTATAGATGGAGATATCGGGCAAGCAAGCATCAACAAAATTTGCGGAGTCATGATGTGCAATGTCTGGGATAAAGTGGAAGCAGCGCGCCAACTGATCCTGTGCGGAGCCTGTGCTGCCGAGAGCTTGGCCTGAGAATCAGAACGATCGATGACTTTAAACGGGCCCTGATGATCTCGTGATGCGCGCACCCTGAATCCGATTCCCTATGCCCGGCACTGAGTCTCAGCCGGAGGCGAGACAATGATCTGCCGAGCAGAGAGAGCCTGTACGGCGAAGCGCATCGGCCGCGAGAATGCTTTTGCCCTCGCCCGTGCCGGTATTAATGGCCGCCAACATTCACACCTTTGAGGATATTGCTAATGATCGAACTGGAACAAGAAGACATCCCTGAAGAAACCGAACACGAATCAATCGATCCGGTTGACGAGAGTCCTTCCGAGACATTTCCAAGACTTATGGGAGCAAACTACGTCGACAGAGCCAGGTTTGAACCCATTCCAAACGAAAGCACGGCAAAATGGAAAGGGGAAGAGGCCGCTTCCTCCGCGGACCCGATTCATATTTACTATCGGAGTCTGGGTAAGATTCCCTTGCTCACGCGTGAACAAGAAGTTCATTTGGCCAAGAAGATCGAATCCGCAAAGCTTAATATACTTTTGCTTCTGTCTCTGACAACCATTGCCTCATCAAAGATAATGGAAATGGCGGATGAGCTTCACGCCGCCCGAGCGCCCGCCGCTAAGCCTCAGTTCGGCGCAGAGGAAAAGCGAGAAGTTGAGAAGGAGATCACTCTTGAAGAACGGACACGGATTCGTTTTCGGGAGATTCGCAAGGTCATCATTCGTCTCGAAAAGTTGGAGGCCAAGTACAGGCTTGCGATGGGGAGTTCCCGCCGAGGCAAGTCGCGGGAGGTGAAGTCCAATGTGGATCTAGGCAAAATTCAGAGCAACAGGGAGGCGATCTACCTTTCGCTGCAGAAAATAGACTTTAGCGAAAACCAGATCGGGCGATTGATCGGCAGCGTGGAAGACGTCTTGCGCCGGCTGGAAGCAGCCCACGCAACAATCAGGGCGCTCTGGCACCACAGGGAATCGAGCCGTAAGCCTCTGCGTATTGCTCGAACTCGTCTAAAGGAACTCGAAGCAGAGTACCTGACGAATGCTGGCGAATTGCATAAAATCCTAACGCTGATCCGTGAAAACAAGACCGAAATGCTGCAGGCAAAAGACCAATTCGTGCAGTCCAATTTGCGCCTTGTTATTAGCATGGCTAGGAAATGTTCATATCCTGGACTGGATCAGTTGGATCTTGTGCAGGAAGGGAACCTCGGGCTTATGAAGGCAGTTGAAAAATTCAACTACCGTTTAGGCTTCAAGTTCTCGACCTATGCTAGCTGGTGGATTCGTCAAAGCATCTTGCGTGCGATTGCGGATCAGGGGAGGACTATCAGAATGCCGGTTCACATGGTAGAAGCCGTGAACCAGGTTGTGAAAGCCGCAAATGAGCTTACCAAGCGTTTGGGGCGTGCGCATTCCGTGCTTGAACTTGCTGAGGAGCTAAAGACTCCGGTTTCAAAAGTGACGAATATTTTGAGAGCTGCTCAGGAACCCATTTCACTTGAGGCTAACATCGGGGACAACCCGGATGCACTGATGAACAGGTTTATTGAGGACAAAAACGCGGTTTCGCCGGACGAAGGCATCATGAATCGTAATCTTCGAGAGGTGACAGATTCTGCTCTGCAGTTGCTGTCTCCCCGCGAACAACAAATCGTGCGCATGCGCTACGGCCTGAATGAAATAGGGAAGGAATACACTTTGAAGGAAGTTGGTGAGGTATTCCAGGTGACCCGAGAGCGAATACGCCAGATAGAAGTGAAGGCCCTGCTGAAGCTACGCAGCCCCTATCTTCCCAGCAAACTGCGCGACTTTGCTGGCTTTGTGAGCAAGAATTAGTGGAGGCAGTGGCGACCGGGTGAAATCATACTCCAGAATACCGGCCTATACGTTTCGTATCCGGCAGGATGCATTCTGCAGCCAGATTGAATCGTGAGAAGACAAGGATTTATGTCACATCTTGAATGGGAGAAATCGCAGAACGGGGAAGCAGCGACGATTCCACTGCCCTGTAAGTGCTCTCCTGCGTTGAAAATCCTCGTCTAATCCTAATCCGGTAGGTATGGTGCTTTGCCGGGATTGACCGGAATGACCGTGAACATATTCTGTCTTTGAATGAGCGCCACTGCCACAAACGTCCCTCCTCCCTGGGCACGCAAAATAATCGAGCCCTTGAATTGAGCTCGATTAAAATCCTGATTAAGATATTTTGCGAGATGCTGTCCGGGGCCGAGTGAAATGATTATGTTGTCGGCCACCAAATTCCCATTCTGGTCCACAATGCCAAGCTTGATTACGACGGTTTGATCTGATGGGTTAGCAATGGCATAGGCCGTAGCTTGACCCTGGCTGTTATCGTCATCGACTGGGATCGTTGCGAATTGCACAGGGTTGGACGGGAGCACACCTGTCGCAGACTGCACGGTTCCCCCAGGCGCCCACAGAAATGTCGCTACGCCGTATAGGGATCCAGCCGAACTCTGGACCTGCGCCCAACCAGAGCTAGCGGGAGCACTGGAGCTAACAGCAGCGGCTGTTAGGAACCCGACAGACCCCGGGGGTATTGATATGGGAAACGATGAAGCCGTGTACGTCTGAGCGGCACTCTCAGGATTTTCCAATGTGCCGCTTACGGTAAAAGGACTGCCCTGCTGATTTTTAAAAATCAAAGTGCCCGATGCAGCGTCTGATCCATTATTTCCAAACGTGAACACTGTCGTCAATCCATCTCCTACAGCCACCTGAGCAAAATAAACGGTATTCAGGCCGGTAATTTTGCGAATGCGATTGTTGTAAGAGTCCATGATGTAGAGGTCGCCTGCCGCATCCACTGCAACACCAGTCGGAGCCGATAGCTGGGCCGAAAGCGCAGGACCGCCGTCGCCGCTGAAGCCATAATTCCCATTACCAGCCACTGTATTGATGATTCCGGCAGCGGTCACTTTGCGGATACGGTTATTCCCATAGTCGGCAATATAAAGGTTGCCCGCAGCGTCCAGGGCAACCCCTCTTGGCGCAGCCAGTTGAGCCAAAGTCGCCCGACCGCCATCGCCGCTGAAGCCATAACTCCCATTGCCAACCACTGTACTGATGATTCCGGCAGGGGTCACTTTGCGGATACGATTGTTAGATGTGTCGGCGATATAGAGGTTGCCAGCGGAATCAGACGCAACGCCATAGGGATTAAATAACTGGGCTAGAGTCGCCGGACCGCCGTCGCCGCCAAAGCCGGAATTCCCGTTGCCAGCCGCTGTACTGATGATTCCAGACTGAGCAAGCCCGCTCAGATTCAACAGCACAAAAAACGCAGAAAACAAGCAGACTCGGACGAAAACGTTCATTGGAAACCCTCCTTCCCGCGGCATTCTCTGGGCACAGTCAGAAATGAGTTGCGGTAATGATTTATGGAGTATTGTCGCGTTCGCAGATGGCGTGCCATCACGAGATTAATCCCCGCCTAGACAGTAGCTGTTTCCCGATCCCTCGTGGACCGCCGAATCCTATCGGCGCGAGCAGAATGAGAGCTAAAGCGCCGACGATCAGGGGTAGTAAGGGAAGCCCGGCGCACGAAGCAAAGATTAAGATCCAAAAGATGCACGATAGGATAAAAAAATCCCTCATATGGCTTCTATTATAAATCGGCCCGAATTTATAGACCTTTATTGAATAATCGCACGCGGTCTAAACCACAGTCGCTGGGATCTTGTTTTTGCGGGATTTGCCACTAAACCCCGATTCCGAAATTGGGAATATTTGAAATAGGTCCTTATTCTTCATATTCAAT
>JBEKKY010000310.1:0-4811 GCA_050010475.1 Acidobacteriota bacterium
TTCATTAAGGCAGGGGACCTCCAGGACGGGGTCGAGGGCCTGGCCTTCGGCGTGTACTGGCCCGTCCGCGACCTTTCCCAGTGCGACACCTACGGCGGTTTTCTGGAGTACACCATGGTATACTTCCCCAAAAGGGACTTTATCGACCTCGCGGCAAAGAACATAACCCTCATGGAAGCGGTGGAGGACGCGGAGGTTGTAACGAGCTTGGGGAGGAAGACGGCGGTGGAGATGAAGGTTACGCCCCAGTAAATGTTTAGGCCCCGAGCCGAGAGGGCCGCCAGCGACTCTCGGCTCGGGGCGCTCCTCAGCGGCCGGGTTATTTGGAAGCCCGGCCCATGGCCTGGCTTCCCGGATAGCAGTGAAGCACAATTTATTTGCACCCCTTGAGCCCGCCTGGAGGCGGGCCTGCGGAGCGCTCCCGGTCCGGCCTTTCCCCCTGTCTTTCAGGGCCGCAACATCCTCCTGCGACCCACCGACCACGCCTTCGGCGCGGTGCCCGCCGCCGAGGAATGTGGGTGCCCCGCCTATTTTTACGCTCCGGTCAAACCCCGCCCAGGATCGGACGTGGTTTGTGGGTGCGGCTATTACGCCGCACCCGCGCGCCCCTCGATCACGGCGCCTATCATCGAAAATCCCTCCGGCCGCGAAAAGAACCGTACTTACCTCACCTGCAAAGCATCGAATCGCATGGAATTCCTATCCTTCAAAATTACCGCTTGTATTTGAGTCAATCAGACGGCAATATCTGCTACCCTATCACCCCCGTACATTCATGTCCCCTGTGACTAGACGGAATATCACCTGGGGCAGGGTTGTTACCACTCCGTGCACCAAGTCTACCCCTGCTCGGCACAGCCTATCGTTGAGTCCGGGCATCTCGTCAAACCGTCGGATCAAAGCGATGCGGTCTTCCGCGGACATTCTACCGACAGTCGCAAGAAGACTCGTTGCAGTAATTTCATGCGAAGGGTTGCCGTCATCCATCAATCGTCTTAGAAGCACTTCGGCATGGTCGGACTCGGCCCATTTGCGCAGGCCCAGGGAATAAACGACGGGTAAGGGGCGATGATCTTTGATAGTGATTTCGATGCACCTATCTATGCACATCAACGCGTGATCCGTGTTTCCATCAATCCCACTCAGTGCAAGCGCTATTATTAGCGGAAAGTCTTGCGGGATGTCTTTTTGTCCTAAGTACGGATTCAGCAATGGGCTGTCTGGCCAACCAAGCGCCAAAGCATAGAGGAACGCAGGATAAGGTCCGCGCATCCATGCTCGATCATCGCATTTGTTGCAATGCTCCAGCAGTTCGGCTAGCGCCTGCTGGTCGCCTCCAAACTGCTCAGCGAATATTCTTTGAGCCTCAAAGGCAAGACTATTATTCTGATCGGTTTTACTGATAGCCTCGATTAAGTAAATGCGCAGAGTTGGAGAACGCGGCGTGAGCTCCGCCATCAGGGTGAGGCTTTCCGAGGTTTCCGATGATCGATCCTGCTTGTGCATTGTTCTCAGATATTCGATCAATAGTGTGCGTTCATCGAAACTAGGGGAAGCGGCTCTCGCGGCTCCATTGTAAATTAACGGCGCCCACGGTATTTCAAATTCCCGTGATTGGCTTTTTGCGGCCTCGTACAATGCGTCCCGATGTTGGAACAGCAGACGGGTCGCCACAGGATCGTTGTCATGATAGGAAGCAATCCAAAGTGCAGATCCTTGATCATCCTTCGTGATGGCAGTAATGCCCTTGTCGTATTCATGAAGTTGCAGCAAACCTGCAAGGGCGGAACGACGACGCATTTCATAATAGGTGCCCAGAGCTTCTGTTTCTTCGAGAAGTTTGGTTAACAAGGACTCCCTCTGCTCCAGACTTCTTGAGTCCACGATACACCTGGCGATTATTCCGGCGGTGCGAACCTCTCCCATCTCCTCGGCCCATATGTCTTGTGTCAACCGCAGAACACTTCCGTCAGGAATGGAATATTCGCCGCATACGTTGTACAGTTCAGTCCGCGCGTCCGCTTTGGCGGGACGTGCGGCTTTCAGCAAACGTTCACGAATAGGAGGATCTTGCCTATATCCGGCTGCTACATATGCGAGAGAAGGTCCATCGATCTCACAAAACGATGATTCTGCTAACTTCCGAAGTTCAGGCACGTGTGGGAAAGTGGAAATCAGAAGCCCTTGAAGCTCGATCTTGTGATAGTACCAGAGATCTTTTTCTTGAAGGCTGACCAGCACAGTATCGAGACACTCCTCATCTTTGAACTCTTGAAACAACCGCTGAGCGGCACTACGGATGAAACGTCCATCAGATGCCCGTATTGCTTCAAGCAACCACTCCCTGCGGTCCTCTGTTTTTGTAATGAAAGAATCAATCCACGGTGCGAGAAACGTTACCTCTCCCGGCGGTCGGTGGAACTCTCGTTGGAGCAACGCCTTTACTTCACTATCGTTCGGCCAGGCCTCCATGAGTGTGGATACAATCCAGTATTTGTTGTTAAGGCGATCGCTTACAGAAGCGTATGCTTCCAGCACCTCCGCTTTGGCGGCATCATCACCAATAACGCAGGAGGCCCATTTTGCATCCGGGTCCCAATGATCGTTTTTGAAGTACGATTGATGATGCGACAGGGCTTTTCGAAGAATGGGCGATAGGTCACCATTGCTCCGAAAACCTCTGAACAGGTTTCTCCAATTGGTTTGATCATGCATGAGGAGACTCGGTCGACTACTCTCAAACCACGCAGCTATGCTGCTTCCGACCTCAGAGTCTCCCGGCCACGACTCCGCCAGAAATGATACAATCTGTTCGTCCTCGAGGAAACGAGAGTGGCCCCATCGGTCGCGTAACAGCTCAATTGCAGAGCGTCTAAGTTCTTGATCTTTGTTCCATCCCTGTACTAATACCATCCGGCAGTAGTCTTGCATTTCAAAAGACACGCTGCCGTGAGTGAACATAAACCAAATCCGCTCACGGTCCTCGGCATCTTGTCTGACTTTTGCGACTCGCAGACCTATGCCAGTCAGCGACAAGTCCATGTCGTGCGAACGGCGTGCGCTATCTGTCAAACCATCCAACAAATCGTGCTGCTGCCAACTCACTCCAAGTCCGCGGAGAGCTGCAACTTGTATACCGATATGCGGAGAATTCCTGGCCAGCTTTACCAACTCCTCTCCAACCGACTTATCGGAAGCAAATACCTTTGCCAAGGACTCGGCTGCTGTCCAACGACACCTTCCACTGTCGTCATGCAAGGCTAGCACGAGGGTATGCCGGAGGTCATCAGACTTATCCCATTCACCCAAAGCACTTAACAGTGGTACTCTGTCCCATTCCGGTCTTGCCGGTACCCAATCAGCAAGTCGTTTTTCGCAGTGAACCGCAACCGAAGGCAAGCGGAGGCCAAGTGCAATCCGCCTTGTCAGTTCTCGCCGAAGTTCGAGAAAAGGGGTGATCTCGACTTCGTCTGCTGCTTCTTCTATGGTAGCCCGTGCTTCACGAGGAGACAAGCCAAGATCGCCAGCCGCTAGTTCCGTGCGTAACTGCAGAAGCTGAAGTTGCGCCAGGGGACTTAAAGCAATTTGCTTTAGATGGTCGATCGCCCTCTGGGTTGTCTCTTTCCCCTGTTCACTGCCAACTATGCTGAACCAGGCGATAACCGTTTCATGCCATCTTGACTGAAACCATACGTCAGTCAGCCACTCTATTTGTTCCTTTTCCGTCCTGCGCACCATGGCCTGAGCAGCTAAATATTCCTGAACAGTTTGATGGAAAAAGCCTATCTCGCCGGGAGCCCTTTCTACGAGTAAACCCAAACCCGTTTGAGCATAGTCGACAATTGATTTCACTTGACGCTGCGCCTCATAAGGAGAATAGCCGGGGCCATTCACATCATCGACAAGGAAAGCACGGAAGACAGATTCACAATCTTTCGTAGAGATTACACTGGCGCCCCCCGCGCTCTGCATCTGCAGGGCCAGACGCATCAGCATCTCTCGCATGTCCTCCGTGCTAGGTACATTCGGACGAACTGGTACTCCTGACGCATGAATACGGGCTGAGGGATGTTCTGACAGAAGTGACTCCACAATCCTGTCGTAAACTTTTATGCGCTTTTCTGGCAACTGATGTGAAAACCGAAAGACATCTATCAATAACTGACAAAAAAGAGGCGTTCGAGCCAAATCCATAATATGAGGATTTTGCCGAATTGCTTTCAAAAACTCGTCTGCCCGTTGCTTCGTGCTAGAATCAGACCAATTAGCCGGTATCGCCGTCGTCACGTCCGTGGGTTCTATGTACTTGAACCAGGCGACCGCGAAGTATTCGATTTGTTTTTCGTCGAAGGATGCCAGTCTTGCCAACGGCCATGCACCATCAAGGCGCATTTGCCCGTATCCTCGCGGTCGGCTTGTGAGGACGCAAGGGATCGGATGAATGGATAGGAACGCAGTTATTCTGTCCATCGCTTGCTGAGCGGCATGCGGCTCTTGCCCTTCGTCCAGACCGTCGATCAGAAGCAGGACTTCACCATACTTGATTGCTTTCTTGAATAGCGGCCGGATACCATCGGCGCCGTTTTGATGCAGCCACTGGTCAAAATAGTCATCAAGGCTTAAGCCATTTTGGTGCTGGGCTGCGGTGCTAAAACCGCCAAACGAAATCCAAACCGGAAGTGCACCCCGCCACTGATGTACGATGGATTTAGTGGACACCAAAGTTGAGGTACACTACAACAACGGAGGTGTCATATGGAGAGGATTCCGAATGCAGTCTACACAAGCGAGCTTCGAGAGGAAGCAGTGAA
>JBEKKY010000311.1:0-4766 GCA_050010475.1 Acidobacteriota bacterium
GCCCCGTATCCTCCGAAATCCGCCAGCAGCCGCCGGAAGGCGGAGTTGGTGATCCCGGCCATGGGTGCAAGGAAGAGGGCTGGTGCGATGGTCTTGCCATTGAGGCGGATGGATTCGAACATCCCGCCAGGATAAAGTTTGGGACAAACCAGCGAATCGGTGTCTAGGGGCGGGAAGTTTGGATCACATGACACACCTGGAGATAGCTTCCCCATGGAGGCATTGGCAGGCGCTGGCAATGTATCTTTTACTGGGAAGTCTGGTATAAGCAAAGTCGCCCTGTGCTAGTTTTTTCGCAGGAGCTTCCATCGGCCATTTGAGTCGGTTCCTGCTGCTTCGCTGGAAACCAAATCGGGGACCTTTAAGGAAAAGAATGTCGTGGTGCTCATCATAAATACACTTTACAGGAGAGAGATTGGGGATGCCCCTTCGAGCCGAAGCATTCTTCATCTCTGCCGTGAACCGGGGTACCAGGTCCGCTAATGACGGGATTCCGGAAGCAAATTGAAAAAACATGCTGCAACGATGATTGCACCCTTCGGTACGATGCCTGATCCTGTTACCGGATGCAATGGTTATGCTAAATTCGGCCGCTTGAGTATTTGGGAAAATAAAATGAGGGAAGAGAGTGGTCTAGACTATTGCCACGAGATCACTGGCCGAATGTGAGTCTCTCTCATGCACGTGGGGAATCGGAGAAGAAACGCCGAATTATATGCGGGTTAGGATCTTTCCGGGTTATTAGCAAGAGGGTGAAATTGATCGATGTGCAGCTCCATGAAATCGCCACCGCAATAATAAATCAGGCAAATGGCACAAAATATATTATCATTAGGATGTTAAGCTGCAATCCTCACAAAATTGCTCATACTTAATATTCTGGCCTCAATAATCCGATCCCAGAGTTCAGTGAAAGGTAACCAAGATGAACGAAGAGTCGAGCATTGGCCCATCTGCAGTACCGGACGAATCCGATACTAATATTGTTTCCTTGCTCAAAAGGATGCAGCAGCAATTGCTTTTTTTGGAGAAAAAGATAGATTTGTTGATCGGTCGGTCGCAGGAAGGACCATCTGGGGGAAAAACTTCCCCGGACAGGTTCTTTCGAAAAAAACCCTTTTCGAAACCCTTTCGTTCCTTCGACCAGCCTCAGCGCCACGGCAAAGGAGAATACGGGCACAACCCCAGGGAAAGGGATTCTGCCCCAGGACACTTTTACGAACAGCGCCCAGGCGAAAAGAGGCGAGGCACAAGTCCCAAAAAGAAACCGTTCTCTTTCAAGCGAAAAGACCGGGAGTAGGCAATCAAGTAATTGTCATACTTGCATAGCCCCAATCAGTAATCTTTAAAACCATCAATGGAGAAATAAAACATGGCTTTCCAAGATCGAAAATACGACAGGGGTCCGAGAGAGATGCATAAAGCAATCTGTGCGGACTGCAAAAAGGAGTGCGAAGTTCCTTTTAAGCCCAGAGAAGACCGTCCAGTGTATTGCAGGGACTGTTTTCCCAAGCACAAAGATAGCGGTCGTTAAAAAGATGTCCCTTGGCCGGGAGTTCGTCTGAAAATCGGGAGAAATTTCCGGATTTCGAACTGGCGCCCGGCTGCCTGCCCAATAGACGTCTGCTGCGAATTCTGCAGAGAAAAGTGTACGGGGCTTCATGGTACACGCACAAGCCCGGCCAGCCCTTGGCAAAATGGAATTGCGGAGCGCTGGCTTGGAAGTTGTCGCCGGGAGCTTCTCGACCATGGGATCGTTCTCAATTAGGCCCATTAGGTCGTCTGATCCGGGATTACATTTCGTATTATCACCCGGATCGAATTCATGACGCTCTTGAGAAAGATTCGCCGCAACGTGGCGATCAAGGTCCTGCCCGAAGAGTTTGCCAAGGATGCCGATCGCATTTCCCGCTTTCAACGTGAAGCCAAGCTACTCGCTTCCCTTAATCAACACTGACGTCACCGCCTAACCTTCCATCGACTGAGAACTTCCGCTCCACATCTCAAGCCCCTTTTGTTTGATTATTTGTTATTTTTTGCGATGTATTTGATCGGCTTGATCTTTGCTGTCTTGGCGGGACGGACGGATGACTCTTTGGTAATCCTGGCATCGACGAAGATGAACGGCTTGCCGACGCGTTTTATATCCAGCGGGCAATGCATTACGTTCTTGGGAATGAAGATATAACAGGGATAATTGATTTTTACGATCTTATCGCCGAGTCTCATTTCAATATCGGCATCGAAGTCGGCGAAGTTTTTGGTATCTCCGATGAGGTAAATCCACTGGTCGAATGGGTGTTTGTGAGTCGGGGCCCCCAGCGATTCAGGTTTGGTGATACGAGCGAATCCCATCGCCAGGACAGATTCGGGGATCTCCATGGTGCCCAGCCCGGTAACCATCGGCTCTTTTATGGTGTCGTGTATAGATTTCCAGGGTTTTAGTTCAACGACATTCGGTTCACGTACAACGTTTTTTAGTTTTTCCATGCCTGCCATAAGCGTCTCCTTTAATCAGATAATCAGATGCCGTAAGTTGTCAGCGCAAGTGTCGCATTTACGATCTCTAATAGGAAACATTTTATATCAGCACGATGAAGCACCCATCTAAAATTCCTCCCATTTTGGCATTCATTGGTTTGAGTTGGTTGCGCTTGGTTTATCACGGGCAAAGCGGCAGAGCATGCAATATCACATTTCCTATCCTATTTCATTGCCAGCTCGTGTTTTGAGGATTGTTTTCCCAACCCACAACACCTCAATAGCCTCTCTTATATTTTTTTTCTGAAGATGTGGGAGCCGAAGCCACCAAACCGGTTCCTTCGCAACGTGGCTTGTACTTTGCTGCTAAAATGGGTCGGCAATTCGCGCTTGCCCCGAGTTCTCCCCCGATTTCCTTCCTTGCCTCTCCGCTTTCCCCTTGTGCTCCCCAATAGAAACCCTTATAAGGTGAGTCAAGATAATCTGAAAAGCGGAATTTCCGTATCGAACTTAATGCAAATGAAAGGAGGGGTATGAAGAAACTCACGTTCCTGTCCGTGGTTTTTGTGGTAGCCATGATGTGTGCGGTTCTCGTCGCTCAACAGCCTCCGGCTTCCGGCGCAAGAGGAGGTGGCATGCGAGGCATGCAAGTTCCGCCCGCATCGGGTCCGATGCTCGACATTGCGAACAAGCTTGTCGATGCCATCAACAAGCAGGATACGGCTACTCTTCAGAAAATGCTGGCGTCCGATGCCGTGTTCCTCGACGAGGATGGACATGCCCCGCCAGCGCTGAACTGGATTGCCAAACTGACGGCGGGTACGCCCGCAAAACAGATCGAGATTTCCGCAACGCACAGCCAGATGTGGGACGACGCCGGATGGGTTTCATTCAACTATACCCTGACTGAAACCTTCCAAGGCCAGCCCAAAACGGTAAAGGGCACAGCCAGCATCGTGCTAAGAAAGCCAGTAGATGCGGATTGGCAAATCCAGCTCGTTCACGGTGCTTTATACCAGAAAGTCGCCGGTATCACGCAATAGTGTGCCTCGGGACCTGCGGATTTGGCGCTTCTGGGAATTGTTGCATTCGACATGGGGCGGCCCACAACCAAAGTCTTTTGCGGGCCGCGCGCCGTGAAAACATTGCAGACGTGCCTGACCAGTGCAGCAGAACAATGATGAGATTAGCGGGCTGACATTCCGTATGAATAGAAGAGACCAGAGGAGAGGAGGAGCATTATGAAAAAGTTGCTGGCAGCTTTTTGGGTTGGCATTTTTGCGGCTGGAGTTGTTGCGGCTCAAGCTAAAAAATCCACTTCCTGCGACCGAGCATGCCTGGAAAGGATCGCGGATCAATATCTCGCGGCCATGGTAGCGCACGATGCTTCAAAAGCGCCGTTTGCCGAAAAATTTATCTTCACTGAAAATACGATCAAACTTCCTCCCACGGAGGGACTCTGGTTCACGGCTTCCGGCCTGGGTGATTTCAAATTCTATGTTTGCGATTTGCAGACAGGACAGGTGGCCTGGACCGGCATCGCCAAAGAACATGATAAACCGGTATTTTTGTCGGTGCGGCTTAAAGTCGTGAACCGCCGGATTACCGAAGCTGAGTCAATCGTAGTCCGAGATGTGGCCGAAAGGAACCTTGCCAATTTGAAGGCTCCGCCGCCTACGTTCACTGAAACACTGGCTCCGTCCGAGCGCATGTCGCGCCGGGAAATGCTCCGGATGCCGGATATTTATTTCGAAGCACTCGACAAACTCAACGACAGTATAATCCCCTGGGATAAAGACGCCTACCGGTTCGAAAACGGGATGGTGACGTGCGGCACCATCCCAGGTATGGCTCCGCCTGCACCTGGAATGCCGGCAAGCCGCACTTGTGCTAATCCCGACGGCAAAATCCCTCCCATGCTGAAGACTATTTATAATGTTCGTCCGCGCAGAACAGTGGTCGTGGACGATGAACGAGGCCTTACCTGGGGCCTGTACTGCTTCAATCATCGCGGACTCGCCACAATCACGATGCCGGATGGAACAACTCAGCCCAGCTACGCGACGACGCCAAGTTCGATGCCCTTTGCCGATATTTTCAAGACAAAAAACGGGAAACTCCGAGGGATTTTTGCGTTCGGAACCATGCTGCCCTACGGCATAGGAGATGGCTGGTCCGGCCCTCTATTCAAATAACAAAGTGAGGAGCGTTGTCATGACGGATTTGAAATATAGCAAATATTTTCTGGACCAATTGACGGACGATCGGCGCTTTAAGGGTTTCGG
>JBEKKY010000312.1:0-4745 GCA_050010475.1 Acidobacteriota bacterium
ATCGCGCACAACCTGCAATCGATCGGCGGCAGCGACTATTCCATCGGGATCAGGACTCTCTTTGCTTATGTACCCGAGATCCTCCGGGATAATAAAGCGTCCGAACCGGTCGACACTGGTAAAGGGGAAAGAGTGCCCCGAATCGGTATTGCCCATGGAAAGCACAGTTTCATAGGAGCTGTTGAAATAGCGAGCGATCGTCTGATAATCCACATCTGAAGCGGCGTAATGAGGCGTTTCCCATGTTACCGGATAAATGCCGTTCTTGAAGCACTCCTCGAGGCCCAGGCGAAGTCTCTGTTCGACTAATTGCGGGGAATCCCCCTGAATCGGCTTTTGGCCCTGGTCATCCCAAAACTCATAATCATCTGCGCTTTTTCCGCGATACTGGTGATACACTCCATGCATAACCACGAGCCCGCCCTTAGACACCATGTATTTAATTGCGCGCACAAAGGCCGGCCTGTCCGAAAGGTAGATCTCGGAATTGTTCTCAGGGTCCCTGAAGATCGGGATGAGAGAGATCTGGAATGGAACATGCCGATCATACAGGTAGTCAGCCACCTTGTGCAGTTCGTCAATGTCATTTTCAACCGAAATATCTTCCAGGCGAAGGAGAGCTTTGCGTTCCTGCTCGTGAGGCATCTGGAAAAAGTCGTGTAACAGGTCGCAAAACGCCAGGGAACGGTCGGATATGTCTGTATACGAAAATGGGGAATCGGCGCTATACCAGAATGAGCCGGATCGTACGATATACGGTCTGGACTGGCCCGATCCATTCACCGCGGTTGCAAGCACCTGCACTTTTGAACGGTCCTGGATCTCAACCGGGAAAAGAGTCGGATCGTCTTTGGGCAGCGATTTATCCTTGTAAATAACGGTCTTGAAGCCGGTCAGTGCAGAAGGAGGGCTGACCGTGAAGCCCAGCTTTTTCGGAACCTCGGGCTGGGCCAGGAGTTGGTGCAAATTTCTGGAAATCCAGAAGACAGGCACGGACGTATTTCGGATTTCCGATAACAGTTGGCTCGGATAGACGGGCATGCGATCGTCTACACCAAGAATGAAAACAAAATGGTGCCTCTTTACATCTCCTGGTTTGTACTGTTCCAGCGGGATCAGCTTTCCTTTCAGACCGAAATGCCCCAGCAGGTCGATGATTGCATTCCCTACCACAATTCCTGGCGGCAAACTGCCCGGCAAGCTGTCATGAATAACGAGGACCTCGGGTTCCGGCTGAGGGGGGCCGGGACTTCCGGAAATCTGAATTGAGACCATGAGAAGAGAAGTAATGAATGCGAATGCAAGTCCAAGTTTGCGCATAAAGGCCTCTGTCCGGTGCAGGCGGCGTGCTAATCTGTTCCCTTTCCCGCCTGCGTTGCGAAATATCTTTTCTTTTCGATAACAGGCGCAAACGGTTCCGGTCCCGGACCTCGTCCGGCAAGGTGATCCAGCGCCTGCAGGATCCGCTCACATGCCTTGCCGTCCCCGTAAGGATTAACCGCTTCAGCCATACCGGCATACGCTGCCGGATCTTTCAAAAGCCTGCCGGCCACATCCACAATTCTATCCTGATCTGTTCCGACCAACCGGACTGTACCTGCATCGACACCTTCGGGGCGTTCGGTCACGTCACGCAATACCAGTACGGGTTTCCCAAGCGCCGGAGCTTCTTCCTGAATCCCGCCGGAGTCGCTCAAAATCAGATAGGATGCTTTCATAAAATGAACGTTTTCGAAGTAATCGATCGGGTCGAGCAATACGATCCGCTGATGTTCACTCAAGCGCGGCATCACCGTATCGCGCACTGCCGGACTGAGGTGCACGGGGAACACGACCAGAATATCCGGAAACTGCCGAACCAGGCTGATTAGCGCCGAGCAGATGCGCTCTTGAGGCTCCCCCTGGTTTTCCCGGCGGTGGGACGTGACCAGAATGATGCGCAGCTTTTCTGCCGCAGCCCGCTGCAGCACCGGATGTGAAGCGGTCCGGCCAGAATGCAGCACGTCCTGCAAAGCGTCAATCACCGTGTTGCCGGTCACCCAGATGTTTTGCTCCGGGATGCCTTCTGCGATCAGGTTGCGGCGCGATTGGGCCGTTGGAGCAAAATGGGCGTCCGCTACTACGGAAGTCAGACGACGATTGATCTCCTCGGGAAATGGATAGTACTTTTGCTCCGTCCTGAGGCCCGCTTCCACATGACCCACCGGTATCTTATTGTAGAAGGCTGCAAGGGCGCCGATAAAAGTTGTCGTGGTGTCTCCCTGAACCAGGACATAATCAGGGCGAATCTTCTCCAAAATTGAATTGAGCCCTTCCACTGCCCGTGCGGTGATTTCGGCAAGGGTCTGCCTGGGACGGATAATGTCGAGATCGTAATCCGGGCGGATCGAAAATACGTCCAGCACCTGATCAAGCATCTCACGATGCTGCGCGGTCACAATCGTCTTGGGTTCGAACCTGGGATGTTGCGCGAGGCGCTTAATCAGGGGCGCCAGCTTAATCGCTTCCGGTCGAGTCCCAAAAATAAATGCAACCCTCAGAGGGTCCAGGGCGGAGTCTTTCATCTCGGTTTTGCCGACATTCGGCTTTTCCTTCTAAATTAGGAGGCTCAATGATATCACGCAGAGGCAATCGTGAACGATCTCTTTATGTAAGGGCATTCTTAAAAGTGCTGTCATGGAATGCTTTGTGAAGCTTTGTTCAACATCCGTGAAGGCGAACAATTTCTAATTTGATTCTCCAAAGGCCCGGCAGCGTTTTGACGCTTCCGATACACCTCCTAATTCGAGCGATTCCCCATCCGCTGGTTGAAGTTCTCGACGTGGATGACGATGCGTCTTGCATCTACGCAGAAATCATAGTTGCACTCAGCAAAGCTGGCACACCGCTGCAAACCAAGGACATCTGGGTCGCTGCCGTAGCAGCTCGCGACGAGGCCGCGGTACTCACATATGACGAGCATTTCCGGCTGATCCATCGTGTCGGATCGACGATTCTCGCCGGCTGATGTGGAAAAAATTCAGCGGCAGATGCACATTTTCAACAGCCTCTGCCGACTTGAATCAATGGTTACACAGAATAGTGTATGATGAGATATATCAATGGTTGGAGTTAAAGTTTTGATTCATTGGATTCGTAGGGCCGACGGCGATTCTCTTGCCGTGCGGCTTGTCACGCTGGCCGCTGCATGGATACTGCCGGGCTTCCGAGGAGGATCCGATGTGAATCAAAAGTATCCTGTGAATCTGCTGAGAAAGCATAGATAGATGCTTGGAAGGAACAACATGCTGAAGCGTCTCACCGGCTATATTAGGGTGCCCGCCGTGTGCCGCAATTTGCTGTGGATCATGCTGGCGGCGAGCGCCGCAGTGTGTATCGGAGAACTGCTGACTAACAAAATTTACTTCCTGCAATCAGAAGTCTTTTCCGGTGAATGGACAGCTCTGGTTGGAAACATTTTCATACTCTGCTGCTTCTTGGCATTTTTGTTCGCGCTGACTAATAAGGTTCTGCCCGCAGTCTTGATTGGTTTGCTCCTTTACGGCTTTCTTGTTTTGAGCAACATCTTAAAACTCATCCATTTCGACAGCCCCCTCCGCCTCACAGACCTGCAATACCTGGCCGACCTGCGTGTTGTGGCCAAATCATTCCTTAGCATCAAAACTTTTGCTGAAATCCTGGCGGCTTGCGCAGCCGCAACAGTCATAATCATCATCTCATGGAGGAAGAAATCTCCGGCGCTGTCCCGCATCCTCCGCTTGTGCGTGGGCGCCGTGGCGGCTGTCTTTATTGTCTTGGCCTTTATGGTTCCATCTTTGGATGCTCCGCGGGATTGGCTCAGCAAGCACGGAATTGAGCTTCCCGAATCATGGCAATATGAGCCTCGGGGTTCAGTGCAGCTTAACGGACTGCTGGTTGAGTGGGCGATGGAAGCCGTGGATATGTCATATCGCGCGCCGGAGAATTACAGCCGCTCTGAAATCGAACGTATCGTCCGCACCTATGAACCAAAGCCGGCTGCAAATGACGCCACAAGAAAGGAGCAGCCTGTCAACTTGATTATTTATCTGATTGAATCGTTCATGGACCCGCTGGATTTGGGCGTTCGCTTCACATCCGATCCTATTCCAACCTTCCACGCCATAAGCTCCAAAGGCAGCAGCGCCAAGGTTGTAGTTCCGGTTTTCGGAGGCACTTCGGCGAATACAGAGTTCGAGTTGCTGACCGGACTATCCATGTATTTTCTTCCTGAGGATAGCTGCCCGTATCGGCAGTATATTTTGCAGGATATCCCTTCTCTGCCGCGATTGCTTCACCAGCACGGCTATCGAACGATTGCTATTCCAGCAGACCCCCCTTACCTGTTCAATCACAGGGCGGCCTACGGCCACTTGGGATTTAACGGCTGGATATTTCCGGAAACGGACCCTCGAATACGCCGCAGTCCAGCTCCCGATTTTGTTGCTGACGAGGCGATCGCCGACGCGGTCATCGACGCCAGCCGCAATGGCAGCCCCTTTTTCATATTTGCGTTCACTGGAGGATCGCACTTCCCTTGGGACTATCCAGATTATAATAATTCAGATCTCGACATTGTCGGACAGATGCCGGAGCCCGATCGATCTAAACTAAAAACCTATATCAATGCGCTTCGAGTGGCGGATAATTCACTGAATAAGTTAATCGCTTATTTTGAAAAGTCGGATCAAAAGACGGCAATCCTCGTTATGGGCGATCACTTGCCG
>JBEKKY010000313.1:0-4930 GCA_050010475.1 Acidobacteriota bacterium
ACAGGGCAAGCCCGCAGTAAAAATGCCGGCCGTCAAGGGCACCAAGATGACTGCGGACAAGATCGTTGAATACCTCACCCAGGGCGAGGCCGGAAAGAAGTTTCCGCACAACAATCCTGTCACCGGGCTCAATGAAGATCAGGCAAAGGCACTCGCGGATCACGTGGTATCCCTTAAGTAGCTTTTCAAAAACGCCACGAATTCCACGGATTTCACAGATTTTAGTCCGTGATAATCCGTGAAATCCGTGGCGTTTTTAGCTTTTCCCGCAGATCCGGCACTCGGGATCTCTGGAGATTTTGAATTCCCGGAATGTCAGGTCGTTCCCGCAGAAACACAGCAGCCTGTTCACCAGAAGCCCGTCCAAGCCAAGTATTATGCGCGGAAGTCGATTCCGCATGATCATCCGGAAAGACGCACTCGAGGCACGGCGTCCTGCCCGGAATTATTGTTGTGGCCATCCCATCAAGTTGATGCACTCCTCCGTAAATATAGGGAATCTTTTTCCCAACCGATACGGCATTCAAGATTCTCCTGGTCTTCATGTTATCCATGGCATCAACAATGATCGAACAATCTCCAACGAGTTCCGCACAATTGCTTTGGGTAATCTCGGCTTGGACTGCCTCGATATCGCAGCAGGGATTCAGGGCTTCGAGTTTCCGGGAGCCCGAAACCGATTTCCATTCACCGATATCCCCGGTCCAATGAATAATCTGTCGATTCAAATTGCTGCAGTCGACTCTGTCTTTGTCGACAATTCTCAAGTGGCCGATACCGGCAGCCGCGAGATAGTACGAAGAGATGGACCCCAATCCACCGATGCCGGCGATAAAAACTTTTGCTTCTTTCAGCTTCCGTTGTCCCTCTTCTCCTATTTCGGGAATGATAATCTGCCGGTTATACCGGAGAAGTTCCTCGCGAGTAAGTTCCATCGGCTCTCCTTAACCACGGATCGTTTACGCGTTACACCCGCATCCAGAAAACGCGTAAACGCGTGAACCCGTAAACGCGTAAACGAATAACCATTTCCCTGGCATTCCATTCGTCATTCGTAATTCTAAACTCGTAATTTCCTTGTCCAGGCCACGAGATTTTCCAAGAGTTTGCCTATAAGCTCCTTCATCTTCTGGTCAACAGGATTCCCCTGTTCATCAAACCGTTGTGCGGCATTGGAGATCATAACTTCAGGCTGATTGACCGGATGCATGTTGAAGAAGACGAAACTCTGGCGTAAATGGTACTGGGCGCGGGCCGTTCCAAGCGTGCCGACGGAAGCGCCCATCACAGCAACAGGCTTTCCAACCCAGGCATTGTCGCCATAGGGGCGTGAAGCCCAGTCGATCGCATTCTTCAGCACCCCGGGCACGGAATAGTTATATTCAGGACTGGCAAACAGAATTGCATCTGCCGCCCGGATCCGGCTCTTAAATAGAGTCACCCGCTCCGGCGGATTCTGTTCGTCATCCTGGTTGTACGGAGGAATCCCATCAAGATCGAATACCTCCATCCGGGCATCTTTGGGAACCAGCGGCTGGGCGATCCTGAGCAGGGCGCGGTTGTAGGAACCCCGTCGCAGACTGCCTGCGATTCCGAGTATCATTACTGGCTTTTCCATAAACCTCCTTTTGGGTTACGAATTCCTTGGCTGAAAGTATCGCCGTTATGTTTCGGGATCAAGTTACAATTAAAATTCGGTTTTGGCCGGGAGCGCCGGCGCTCTCGGCGGGTCCCCGAGGATAGACAATGCCCAATCCATTTGCTAAGGTTTTCATGAAGACCGCTAAACTCAATGACTCTACAAACCAACATTGACGGTTTACGATTGACGTCCTCAATCGTAAACCGTCAATCGCCAGGAGCTGTTATGGCCGATTCGGCTGTCAAAGTGCAGTACGAAATCAGCTTGATCACGGATGAGGATCTGTACCTGTTCAACGAGGGCTCGCACTTTCGTCTTTATGAACGAATGGGGGCACATCCGCTGACAGTTGCAGGTCAGCATGGAACCTTCTGCGCGGTCTGGGCGCCCAATGCCGAACAGGTTTCCGTGGTCGGGGATTTCAATCAATGGGATGGGACGCGTCATCCCCTTCGCTCCAGGGGTGATTCTGGCATATGGGAAGGCTTTTTGGCCGGGCTCGGAAAGGGCGCCAGCTACAAGTTTCACATTGCCACGAAATACCTCGGCTACGTCGTTGATAAGGCAGATCCCTTCGCCTTTTACTGTCAAACCCCTCCCGAAACGGCTTCGGTGATATGGGACCTGAATTATCAGTGGGAGGATGAAAAATGGATGGAGGAGCGGCGCGTGCACAATTCGCTGAACGCGCCCATATCCATTTACGAAGTGCACCTGGGTTCATGGAAGCGCATTCGTGAGGAGGATTGCCGGCTGCCGAGCTACCGGGAGGCAGCGCCCGCGCTGGCCGATTATGCAAAGAAAACCGGCTTCACTCACGTGGAGCTGATGCCTATAATGGAGCACCCCTTCTATGGCTCCTGGGGGTACCAGGTCACGGGTTACTTTGCACCAACCAGCCGGTACGGCGCTCCCCAGGATTTCATGTACTTTGTCGATTACCTCCACCGGCAAGGGATCGGGGTTATCCTGGATTGGGTTCCTTCCCATTTTCCCAACGACGAGCACGGACTGACTTTTTTCGACGGGACTCATCTCTACGAACATGCAGACGCCAGAAAAGGGATGCACCCGGACTGGAACACTTCCATTTTCAATTATGGCCGGAATGAAATTCGCAGCTTCCTGATCAGCAGCGGTCTCTTCTGGCTGGATAAATATCACATTGACGGGTTGCGTGTGGACGCGGTCGCTTCCATGCTCTATCTCGATTATTCGCGCAAGGAAGGGGAATGGATCCCCAATCAATACGGCGGGAGAGAGAATCTCCAGGCGGTCGATTTCATCCGCCGCTTCAATCAGGAAGCGTATATAGCACACTCGGATATTCAGACGATTGCGGAGGAATCAACCGCCTGGCCTATGGCGACCAAACCTCCCTATGTCGGCGGACTCGGTTTCGGGTTCAAGTGGGATATGGGCTGGATGCACGATACCCTGAAATACATCAGCCAGGATCCCGTTTACCGCAAGTATCACCACAATGAGCTGACCTTCCGCTCTCTCTATGCCTTCTCCGAAAATTTCATTATGCCTCTTTCTCATGATGAAGTCGTACACGGGAAGGGCGCGCTTCTGTCGAAAATGCCCGGCGGCGACGACTGGCAGAAATTCGCCAACCTCCGGCTTCTGCTGGGATACATGTATGCGCAGCCCGGCAAGAAGCTGCTTTTCATGGGCGGTGAAATCGGGCAATGGCGCGAATGGGACCACAACAGCAGCCTGGATTGGAATCTCCTGGAATATGACCCTCACAAAGGGCTGCATCGATGGGTGGAAGATATCAACCGGCTTTATAAAAACGAGCCGGCGATGCATCTGGATACCGACCCGGCCGGATTTGAGTGGATAGACGGCGGCGATGCGGACAATAGCGTAATCTCTTTCCTGAGAAAAGCGGCTTCAGGCGAATTAATCCTGGTCGTCTGCAACTTCACTCCCGTGCCGCGGAAAAACTATCTTGTCGGCGTGCCTGCCGGAGGCTACTGGAAGGAAATTCTCAACAGCGACGGGAAAGAATACTGGGGCAGCGGACTCGGCAATTCCGGTGGCGTTCAGGCCGACCCCGTACCGATCCATGGCTGTAACCACTCCCTGAATCTGACGCTCCCTCCACTGGCAATTGGATTTTTCAAGCAAGGATAAGCGACAAAGCACGAAACCGGTAAGGAATACAAAAGAAAAAAACGCCACGGATTCCACGGATTATCACTGATTTAAAATCCGTGAAATCCGTGGAATCCGTGGCGTTTTGGGTTTTCAGATGCAGTTCATCTGGGCTTTGATTTTGCTGTATTCTTCCTGCACATAACGCTCCGCCCAGTCCTGGTCCGCTATCTTTTCCACCGCTACAGCGCAGTACTTATACTCCGGGGTTTTTGAAATCGGGTCCACATTGTGGATGGTGAGCTCATTGCAGGCGCCGACCCACCACTGGTATGTCATATACACCGCGCCGACATTCACCCGGTCTGTAACGGAAGCGCGGCTCACAACCTTCCCGCGCCGTGAGGATACCCAGACCAGTTCCTGATCTTGAATGCCTAACTTCTGCGCATCCGATCCGCAGATCTGCAGATACCCCGGCTCGTCGGCAAGGACCTGAAGAGCGGCGCAGTTTCCGGTCATGGTGCGGGCCGAATAATGCCCGACTTCCCTTACTGTCGACAAAATCAGCGGATACCGGCTGTCGGGCTGTTCAAGAGGCGGACGCCACTCGGTGGCAAACAACTGCCCTTTGCCGCTTGGCGTATTGAACTGGTTCCCCTTATAAAGATAAGGGGTCCCTGGATGATCCTCGCTCGGGCAAGGCCACTGAATTGTGCCGAGTTTTTCAAGGCGTTCGTAAGTCACTCCGGCAAATGCGGGACATAGAGCCCGCATCTCGTTCCAGATTTCCTCGGTATTGTTGTACTTCATCGGATACCCCATGGCGGTCGCGACCATGGAGATGATATCCCAATCCGGCTTGACGTCCCCTTTCGGTTCGATGGCTTTGTGGAATCGCTGGAATCCGCGATCGGCTGTGGAGTATGTCCCTTCATGCTCGCCCCACGAGGTCGCCGGAAGGATCACGTCCGCGCACATCGCAGTCTTGTTCATGAAGATGTCCTGCACGATAACCAATTCCATCTCCTTCAAAGCTTCGCGGACCGAAGCAGCGTCGGGATCTGTCTGGACCAAGTCCTCGCCAAAAATATAGTACGCCTTCAGCTTTCCTTCTTTGACCAAATGAGGAACGTCCGTCAGGGTGTATCCGACTTTGGCCGGAAGCTGTGCGACGCCCCA
>JBEKKY010000314.1:0-4719 GCA_050010475.1 Acidobacteriota bacterium
AGATAAGGGTACGCCACGTTCTCGCAAAACACGCACGCGGTAGAACGCAAAAAGAATGCAGATGAAGATAATCAGCCATGTCAAAAGCATAGTCAATCATATAGGAAGAAGCTTTAACCGGGAATCCTTCAATTCCCCGAAAATACCAGGTGTGTCGAATGATCCGCAAGGCTTTTTTGCTCATTTGAGTTCGATGTTTCAGCTTGCAAAACCGGTTTATCCAATTTATTGCCTGTTGCGGTACGGGCGGCAGCGAAGTATCCGGCGGAAGGCGTCCGATTGAGATTACCGGTCGTATGGCGCGATCCATCTGCGCATAAAACGGCGTCGGGTGAGGGGGATTGCAGTTCATTGCCCAAAACAAAAAGGCCGTTTAACCAGGACCGGTCAGCGGCGGGTGTAAATGTGTGACTGCAAATATTCGTGGTAACCAGATCGGAGTCGGATAAATGGCTACTGCTTTTCGTAAACAGCGACAATGTCGAGTGGGTGTCCCTGTGCGTTCCTTCCCCTTTGAGTGCGGGTGATGGTTTTTCCGTCTTCGGAAACAACATCAAGGCTTCTTCCTAATTCTTTTCTACCTTTTTTGAAAACCGTAACAACGACGTTTCCGTTGACCCTCTTGCACTTCATCGAACTCGCGCCAAACAGGTTTGCATCCTTGGGTATGGGGTGATCCTTGCTGTCAAGCAATTCCGCTCCCTGGAGGCGGTTGAGCTTGCCATCGAAACCCATGAGATCTGTGTTGATTTTCAGACTGCTGTCTTGAGCTTCGATCTCTGCTATGACGTTCTGGAAGGACGGAGATAGATTAAACATGGACTTGGTGAAGTTTAGTCTCCACGTCCCCTCGAATGGGTCTACAGACGTTAAGCCTCGATCCAAATCGTTTCCTTTCAGTTTGGAATGTGATTCCGTGCAGAGCAAGTCCTGCTGCCCGTCAAAAACCACCATGATCGTTCGTGCTGTTCTTTTACGCTTATTAGCTCCCTGGGGTTGGCATTGTCTTCGAAACTGCTGCCATATAGAGGGAATGCACAAAAACCTCCTCCTCTATATAAGGGCAATTTCCTCTTGAAGGCGCAATGCTCAAGGCTACATCCAACTCCATAGGACATACTGCAATGCGGTAGGGTACTTTTATATGACTGGTGATGGATGTCAACATAATAAATATAATCAACACTAATATAAATATTATCATTACTAATAGACATTCATTTTAATGGCACGAATCCCCTGGTGTTTCTGGATCCAGCTTGGAGCGCAAAAAGAGGGGCAGTGATTGGGAAAAAGACTCCCGAGCCCCGGCGCATTGTTCCATGCATTCATTGATTGGCGAGAATATTGGAAGCCCACTCAATTGCAGATGAATAAATGGGGGGGAAAAGCTCTTCCGGCAGTCCTGCAATTGCCGCCGCGTTTGAAAAACTCTGCCAATCCGCTTTTTCATAGGCAACGATCATATCCAGCACTTTGCGCAGATCATTGCATTCTCCAAGCAGCGCGGATTTGATCTCCCGTGAAATCGGAAGTTCTGCCAACGCTTTTTCCATTGGGCAGTCAAGCAGCGCATCCAGCAAAGAAAATAGGCCGGTCAAGAATAGCGCGGATGCTCCCTCTGCAGAACCAATCAGCGGTGCAACCTCCTCCGCCAGAATGGGATAGCTGTGAGCGAAAAAGGTGTCCCCGCATCGTCACCAACCACAGCGGCTCGGATTTTCGTTGAATACCGCTCCGGAGTGAATGCACTCCTTGCATGAAGTGATACCGGGACCGTCAACATCAATACCGGCATTGCCGTTGTGAATTACGGCTCCAAACCGGCAAAGACTACATGCACATTGCGCAATATGGACGGCAACTCTCTTGCGATCGGCCACGGCTCGATTGAGGCCGGGCGTAATATAGCCTGCTTTATTAATCAGCTTAGGGAAATTGCGGTCCCTGGACTCGAAGGTGTTACGTGAAAAAGCTGTTAAAGAGGGCATGGGGTTCATACGCGGGAAGAAAGACGAGGTTGTGTTGACGGCGCCAACATCGTCCCTCGCCTCATTCCTCAGGAAGAACCTCTTGGACGAGATGAAGAAGGATCCCGATGAGGAGTTTTTCCCCCTAAAATAATGGGAACACTCGCGCCTTTGCATTAGGCGCCGAAGAGCTTGTTAGGCGTTGTTAACTCAACCCATTACCGAAACGAAGATTTTGACCTTGCGCCTTCTTCTCAAAGCAAAAAACCCGGGACAACCACCGGGTTAAATGGTACATGGGGCCGTACCAGGTTTTTCCCAGGTTTTCCGCGTAAGTCAACGCGTGCTATTTGAACGCAGGCGAACAGAGTTTCTTCGGGTCCGAAGACGAACGCTTGCATGTGAGGCAAAAAAATTGACTGTCTTTGGCCAGAGCCTCCACCAAGTCCAGATCCCTTTCATTCCCGGAACTGGCCAGCGAACAGATTCTGGCATCATTTTCATAGCCTGAAGTGCCTTTTTCCCAATCGCTCACGGTAATCCTCCTTGATGCGCGTTACAAACAATACTAAGAGCGGGGCAAACCAATGTCAATGCATAATGAAGTGCAATTTCATTATTGTTCGTGGAATATAATAATTATGGGATACCTGGATGGTCGGTCTTGGCCGTAGTCTGTGTGCTGTGCTCCAAAAGAAGTGTCGTCGATACCATGGATTGTTACGGTATGGGTCCGCGGTTCACTTGACGATCCCTCTCCGAGTTCAGATGCCAATAACCCGGAAAGGTCTGCAATCTGCTATCCGCCAAAGGCCTGCCGATGGTGAAATGGTAGAGGCTCTGAAATTCAGTGTCTTGTATTCCCAGCAATTCATGCATCGGATCATCGAAGAAACAACCGATGCCGGTTCCTCGGATTCCGGCGGCTTCAGCCTCCAGATAGAGCGCTTGGCCGATCAGCCCACATTCCCAGAAAAGGCGCCGGTAAGACCATTCCCCTTCCGCCATCCCCTTATTGAACTCTGCCAGCATGGCTAGACTGAAAGCGCTGTCGCCGGCAATGTCTTGGTGGCAGGATATCGCCTTTGCCGCCTTCCGGGCGTCAGCCGAAAGCAGTCGTATCAGATGCTGATGTTGGAGACATCCCTCAGCGCGCTCCCAGATAAATTCAGCCTTCATCGCTTTCCGAAGCAATGTCTCAGATTCTTTGTGACGGCAGAACACATACAGGCCCGGCGTCAAGCCGTTGACGCGATGGACGAACAATATCAAATGCACTCGAGGCGGCCAGGTCCAGGCGTCGAATGGTGGGATTCCTTGGCGTGGAAGGGTGGCGTCCAAGATGCGGTATACGGTCGTGGCGGGTATGGATGTAACGCCATCAAATGCCTGGGCGCTTCGGCGCTGTTTTATCAACTCCGCAGCAGGGAGTTTGCAGGGTAAAGGAGGGAGGGCGGGTAATTTCGGAGCATACCAACTCTCGCTCGCAGTGGTCGCCGGTTTGTGGGTCGCTTTGTGGATGTCATCGATTGCCGGCCAGTCGAATTCGTGGTGTGGGCTGAGCTTGTTCGCCCTGCCCATCCACTTCGCGCTTGCAGCGCCGCGCAAGAATTCGCTTATGTCCGGATGGACCGTGGTTTCCCCGAATTCGATCAGGCAGAGTAAATCGGGTGCCTCCAGCTCGGCTCCGATGAAATCGCCCGGTCTGTCGAGTCCCAGCAGGGCAGCGGTGTCGTCATCGCCCAAAGCGTCCAGCAATCGCACGCGCCAGCCCAGAAGAGCGGCGGCATAATGCAATGCGCCCAGGGCATGGCCGACGTCATGCTGGCAGTAGCGAAAGGCACGCTCGCCGTACTTCCAGGCTTCCCGCCAGAAGATGGAACTTAGTCCCAGCAGTAAGCCCCGAAACGTGGGATCGAACTGGCAGCGCAACTCCAGTGCATGGTCATAGCTTACATAGTGATAAAGGCCGTTCTCGAGTCCCTGCACGCCTGAGACGATCACATAGGCTTCGGTGGGATGCAAGTTACCGCTGGAGGGATTGCAGCGCAGAGCCCAGCGGTCGCCGCCGTTTTGCTTCCAGGCGGACAATCCAAAAGAAAGCTCCAGCAGCACGCTAATTCCTTCGACATCCAACGGCGAAGGTTTGATCGCGCCGGGCTTAAACAAATCAACATACTCAGCCTTTTGCCGATTCGCTGCCAAAGGCAGCAGGATGATCGGAGTGCCTTCGAAACGGCGGAAGGGATCTGGCTGCGACGCCCAATCCATATAACCCGGACTTGGCGCATACCGTCCGAAATGATGTTTGCTGTGTTGGTGATAGGCCAGCACCCTTTCTAAATTGTTGTCTTTGAGAGGAACGGGGATCCGTTTCATATTTTTTCGCCCATAATCACTGTGTCCAGTAGCCGGCCAACAACTCTAAATCTTAGCACCCTGATTGTTACGAAAATTTCATCCCAATGCCAGATGTCAACTCAGCGACCCTGCCGATGCCTGAGTAGGCAGGCATACTGGGCACTGAGTTTTCGGCACTTCTGCCGAATAGTCTCGCAGGAGACGATAATTCCGCGCCGTGCCAGCAGATCCTCAACATCTCGGAAGCTTAAATAGAATTTATGATAGAGCCAAACGGCACGGTTGCGCTATCTAGTGGAGATCGGTGTTGGTGATAGTTGGGAATGTCGACCGCCATTGAAACAGTCTTCTGGCAATTAGCTTAACTTGACAATGCCGCAACGGGATT
>JBEKKY010000315.1:0-4699 GCA_050010475.1 Acidobacteriota bacterium
GGGGGTGGCTCGGTGGTGAATATATCCTCCCTGGCGGGATTGACGTGCAACTCCGAGATGCCCGCTTTTTGCGCAACAAAAGGAGGACTCATCAACCTGACACAGCAGGCTGCGCTGGATTATGGCCCCTACAACGTGCGATGCAATGTTGTATGCCCGGGAGCCACAAGAACAACGCTTCCAAGCCTCAGATAGGACCGTGGGCAGCAACCGGAGCGCTTTGAAAGTCTCGAAGGGAGATCAGATTCCCAATGCTTCTTGCTCAGCTCACATTTCAAACGCACACGCATGCGATATTCCGGCTGATGTCGCAGGCAAACAGAATGTAGTAAGTTCTTGACCTGGATCAATTAATGAGTAGCATGCATATACATAATCCAATATGTGTAAGAAGTGGTTCTCGGACAGGCTCCTAGCTTTGTTCTATAAATCCTCCATCTTTTGTTATCGATGAGCAGTCAGAGTTTCTAAGGAGCGCAACATGACTGATGATCAAAACAACAAAAATAGCGAAGGAAGCGGGTTAAATCGAAGGAATTTTCTCAAGAGCGCAGGCATGGTCGTCGCCGGCGGCACTCTGGCGAGCGGTTTGACGCTCACGGCGGATAAAGCGACCGCTGCAGAAATTGCCGCGCCAACTACAATCACCAATTTCAGGTGTCCGATCTGCGCCAAAGATTTCAACACCTATGGCAACCTAAAAGAGCATTTTACAGCGGCCCATCCGGGCTATGTCCTTCCGGTATCTACAAAACTGAAAGTGAATGGAAAGAATTACGAAGTACTGATCGAACCACACTGGACTTTGCAACGCACTCTCCAGTTCAAGCTGGGGCTCACCGGCGCCAAACAGATGTGCGATCGCGGCGTGTGCGGATCCTGTACGGTAATCATCGACGGCAGAGCCGTCCTTTCGTGCACAACTCTGGCGGTGGAATGCGAAGGCAAATCCATTGAAACCGTTGAGGGAATTGCCGCCAATCCTAGGTGGCATTCGCTAATCCAATCCTACTGTAAATGGGATGCGATGCAGTGCGGCTATTGCACTCCCGGTTTCGTAGTCTCTGCGAAGGCTCTCCTGGACAAGAATCCAAATCCGACCGAGAACGACTGCAAGCAGGCGCTGGCCGGCAATATCTGCTGCTGCGGGACGTACCCGCGGCATCCTACCGCAATTATGGAAGCTGCTCAGGTGATGAAGGGAGGAGCATAGTATGGCTGATCTTGCAGGTGTTAATGGACAAAGGGAAAAATTCGAGGTAGTCGGGAAGCCCAATATTCCCGGCAAGCTCTCTTATTCGCTCGCGACAGGCAAAGCCAAATTCGGCATTGACTACGTTTTCGATAACATGCTTCACGCCAAATTCCTCCGAAGTCCATACGCAAATGCGACGGTAAAGAGTGTCGATGTGGCCGCAGCCAAGAAGGTCCCCGGCGTCGTCGAAATTCTTACCTGGGAAGATGACGACCTGAAAAATTTTGGCCGCCGTGGCGGAATGGGAATGGGAGGCGGCGCGCCGAAAGCTCAGCCGGGTGGTGGCGGTTTTGGGGGACCTCAGGGTCCCTACGTCAGCCAGGCAGCCAATATGGAAGACGAGGAAGTAGGCGTAATCGTCGTCGCGGAAACTGAAGAAGCCTGTGAGGAAGGTTTAAAAGCCCTCAACCCGCAGTGGGAGATTCGGCCGCACGTCGTTGATATACTCGAAGGAAGAAAGCCCGATGCGCCGGTGATTCGGGATAATCCCGGAGGCAAGGGAAACGTCACTATCGCAACGAATACCCGAGGTGATGTAGAAGCCGGTTTCAAGCAAGCCGATCAGATCATCGAGTATGACTTCAATATGCCTGCTTTCTCCGGCCATATACCCAATCCTTCCGGATCGGTTGCCTATTGGTTCGACGATCCGGCACAGAGCTCGGAACAACAGAGTTTGCGTATTGAAGGCGCTGTCTGGACCGCCAGACAGGGGAAAGATGCCGTGGGCGGCATGTACGGGCTTCCCCCGGAAATGGTGAAAGAGGAATGTCTCTTCCAGGGTGGCAAGTATTGCGATTGGGGCATGCGGAAAACACAGCAAATCACGCCGCTGCTCGCCAAAAGAGTGGGAAGACCTGTTCGGATGGTTCTAACCCGGAAAGAAATGTACGACTTCAATCTGAACCAGCGCTTCTCGCACCTGAAGGTTGGGTTTAAAAACAGCGGCTTGATCACCGCAATCGACGACTTTTCCATCGCCGATGCCGGAGTCCCTCCCGTTTCAAGACTCGGCACTTCGGGCGATCAAGGTTACGGCCCCTATTTCACGACAAGGTGTCTGAACATCAGGCAGACGATGGAAGTCGTGAACAGCAACAGAGGTAAGATGTACACGAGCGGTCAACACTGCCCCTTCAATTGGGATTCGCTGACCATGGCGATTCACCTGGTCGCTGAAAAATTGGGTAAGGACCCGGTGGATATTGCGACACTGAATCTCCATGGGCCTGAGGATTTCACGGATCCCAACCCCGTACCCAGTTATCAGGCGTGTGCGGAAGAAGGAAAGAAACTGATGAACTGGAAGTGGCACGCAACCGGTGCCAAAAAACTTCCCGACGGGAGAATGCACGGCGCAAGCTTCCGGTACCAGCTATGCCCGCGGCACGCGGGCATGAGCTATGATAGCAAACTGGAGCTTCGGAACGGCAAAGTGCGTATGGGTACCCAGGGCTGCTGCACCGGTATCTTCGCTGTAGAAGGGAATGCGATGGTCGTTGCTGAAGAACTTGGCCTCAGGTACGAAGATATCATCATCGATTTCGATTACAAGGAGCCCTTTGCTCCTGTCGGCGGAGGAAGCGATGGGACGACCGCGTCTGCATGGGTTACAAAAGAATGCGCCAACATCCTGAAAAAGCGGATATTGGAGGCTGCGATTGAGAATGCCAACAATCCTCCGGCCGCAGGCGGCATGGGCATGGGCGGGCCCGTCGGCGCACCTGCTGCGCCCAGCCCATTAAAAGGATACAAACCCGAAGATCTGGACATGAAGGGCGGAAACGTATACGTCAAATCCGATCCGAGCAAAGCTCTTCCACTCGCCAAGGCCGTGGGACAGGCCCATTTGTTCGCGACCTTCTCGGGCAAGCCTCCGGCAGCCCTCTGGGGCACCATGGGGAAAAAGCTGGACACCATGAACATTGCAATGTGCGAGGTCGCAGTCGACACCGAAACCGGACAAGTTGAAATAATCCGATTTGGGGTGGTTGCCGATCCCGGCAAAATAATCCGTCAAACTTCACTGGAAGGCCAGATCTACCAGGTGATGGATTTCAGTGCCGGGTGCCAGCTACAGGAAGACTTTTTCTATGACAAAAAGACCGGGGTCAAACTGAATGCAAACATGTTTGACTATAAAAAGGTCTCCATGCTGGACATGCCCCCCGTCGACATGAAGCTACTGGAAACGCGCGCAGGCAACGCAGCCTACGGCGCCAATGGGATCAGCCATTCTTTGGCGAATACCCATCTGGTTATCTGCGCCATACAGAATGCCATCGGCAAGTGGGTCGATCCGCCGGCCACGCCGGATAAGATTCTTAAAGCGCTGGGAAAGGCATAGGAGGAGAAATGAAAGCTTTCAATCACGAGAATGCAAAGACCTTGGCGGAAGCCAAAACTGCCCTTGCCGGCGGCAAAGCTGAAATTATTGCCGGTGGGACCGACCTCATCGGTCGACTGAAGGACAACATTCTTCCCGATAAGATGTACCCCGCTTCCTTGATCAACATCAAGACCATCGCTCCAACCCTCGATTACGTCAGGGAAGAGGCGGGCGTGCTGAAGATCGGCGCAACCACGCGCCTGGCGGACATCGCCTCCAACCAGGCCGTCAATCAGAAATATACCGCCCTGGCACAGGCGGCTCTCCGTGTGGGGACCCCTCACGTACGCGACATGGGGACCATCGGCGGAAATCTGGCGCAACTGCACCGCTGCTGGTATTTCCGCAAACCCGAAAACCGCTTCCAGTGCGTCCGCAAGGGCGGGACGACCTGCTTCGCTATGACGGGGGACAACCGCTATCACTCGATTTTCGGAAACGTGAACAAGTGCATCGCGGTTCATCCCAGCGACGTTGCGCCTGCGCTCATTGCATTGAATGCTACCGTTGTCACCAACGTGCGCAAGATCCCCATCGAGAATTTCTTTGATGTGAAATTCCCGAGCAACACAGTCCTGAACCCCGGTGAGATCATCACGGAAATCCAGGTGCCGGCACCCCCGGCCGGGGCGAAGAGCGCGTTCCTGAAATTCGCCATCCGCAAATCGATCGATTTCCCGATCGTGAACTGCGCCGTGATGGTCGGAGGAGGCGCGGCGCGGATTGCGTTGAACGCCGTGGCCCCGAAGCCCTACCGGGCGACCAGGGCGGAAGCGGCAATCGCCGGCAAGCCGATCAATGAGGCGAATGCGGAAGCCGCCGGAGCGGCGGCGGTGGAAGATGCCAAGCCGCTGACGGCAACCAAGTACAAGGTGCAGATTGCCAGGACTCTCGTCAAACGAGCCCTTCTGATTCTCGATGAGGAGGGCAAGTCGATTGGAGTGGTTTCTGAGTTGTTTTCTGTAAAACCGCTGCTGTAAGGATGAGCAGTTCCGAGGGTCTGCCTAACCATAACCAATGCAAATAGGAAAGCTTGCTTTGACACATTACCGTTT
>JBEKKY010000316.1:0-4653 GCA_050010475.1 Acidobacteriota bacterium
ATCAGCGTCAGATATTAGCCATCAGCCATTAGCCATCAGCGAATTCTGTTAAAGTTGACGGCGGATGGCTGATCGTTGTTTTTGGCTAATTGGAAGATGACTTCAAAATAGTTTTCGTGTATATTGACTTTTTATTTTTTGAGGGCACGGAATCGGTTAATTGAGCACGCACAGAAGCTGCAGAATCGGTTTTCTCCAGGCTGCTAGTTTCGATACCGGGATCGGAATCAGACACGAAATTCTTCCACGCAATTCAATGTAACAGAATAACAATGACTTCATTTGCAGGGGTGAGGCGATGAGCTCTGTAAACATAGCCAAATTAAAGGAAATTGTTGGGGAGGTCAATGTTCGGGACAACATAGCCGACCTTTACGTTTATGGTTCCGATTCCTCCGTTCACGAGGCGATGCCGAATGCCATTGTTCGACCGCAAAACGTCGAGCATGTCCAGCAAATCATGCAGTATGCCAACAGCGACAAAATCCCGGTCATTCCGCGCGGCTCGGGTTCGGGGATGTGCGGTCAGGTAGTGCCGGTCCACGGGGGCATTATCCTGGACATGAAAGGCATGAACCGCATCCTCGATATCAATCCGCAGGACGGTTATTGCCGGATGGAACCGGGCGTGGTGGATGACGACCTGAACAGAGCCCTGAAACCATACGGTGTTTTCTATCCGCCGACCCCGGCTTCCAGTTGTGTCGCAACCATCGGCGGCGAAATCGCAAATAATGCATCCGGCGGGCGCTCGGTCAAATACGGCGCAGCGCGCGATGCGATTCTGTCGATGAAAGTCGTCATGCCCAATGGCGACTATCTCTCCTTTGGTTCCAGCACGCGGGTGGCTGCATCGGGATATCCGCTGGAACGTCTCATGGTGGGATCCGAAGGAACGCTGGCCGTGATCGTCGAAGCATGCATGCGTTTTGTGCCGATACCCAAGCTGCGCTGCCTGGGTATTGCCAAGTTCAATCAGTTAGGCGAAGCAGGCGATGCCATTTCCGACATCATGGGCAGCGGCTGTCAGCCCTCGATGCTCGAACTCATCGACAAAATTGCCATCATCGCCGCGAATAAGGCTGCAAATCTCGGTTTGCCGGAAGTCGAGGCCATCCTGTTGTTCGAAGCCGACGGCATGGCCAAAGAGATGGTCGACGCCGAAATGGCCAAGATCCAGACCCTCTGCGAAAAGCACAAGTGCTTCGGCATGGAAAGCAGCTACGATGAAAAGGAAAGGACCCGGATCTGGGCCGGACGCGCCAAGCTCTTCCCAGCTCTTTCGAAATACGATGACCGCCTTTCCTCCACGTCATTGGCTGATGATATGGCGGTGCCTTTCTCCAAGATGGCGGCAACGGCAGAAAAGATTCACGAAGTGGCCGACAGACACGGCTTGGTCATGACTGCTTACGGACATTGCGGCGCCGGATGCATGCATACCAAGATCTTGATGGACACCGATCGGGATTTCCAGTGGGAAGGCGCCCGCGAAGCCGTTGCCGAAATATATGATTTCGTCCGTTCGATTGGTGGCACCACATCTGCTGAACACGGCATTGGATTGTCCAAGGCAGCCGCTTTCAGAAAAGAAAAGGCGTCCTCCCTTGAACTGATGCGTGCGATCAAGAGAGCGTTTGATCCCAATAATATTCTGAACCCGGGGAAACTAATGGACGGCCCTGACGATTGGGTCGAAGCCACTAATTTGAGGTACCAAGTATCGAAGGCGGGAGTACAATGAAAGATCTTGCGAAAATAGAGAAATGGAAACTTGCGCTCAATAAGTGCATCCGTTGCGGTTACTGCTACGAACATTGCCCGATTTACAAAAACACGAGATGGGAAATCGACAGTCCTCGAGGCAAGCTGATCCTCCTTTATGGAATGCTCAGCGGGGAGATCGAGCCCTCCGATTATATTGCCAGCAAGATTTTTGATTGCTTTCACTGCAACCGCTGCTTCAAGGCTTGCTCATCGGGAGTCCCCCTCCAGGATGTTTATAACGATGCGCGGGCTTTCTTCCTTGAATCTGGGTTTGACGTCGTCGGGACCACTTCCATGACGGACCATGAAGCCTGCGCCCGCTGCCTGAATTGCGTTCGCATGTGCAAACATGAAGCACGAAAGTTTGTCGACGGGAAGATCGTTACCGACCGGCTCAAGTGCCAGAGCTGCGGAAGTTGCCTGGACATTTGTCCGGCCCAAGGCGTCAGCATTCAACATGGTTTCGGCACCAATCCGAACGAGCTCGTTCAGGAGGTCGATTCCTACTTCAGCAATCCGGAAAACAAGGACGCCAAGGCCATCGTATTTTCCTGCGGCTATTCCAGCTATCCCGGTCTTCAAACCGCGCAGTACGACAAGTTTGTGATCAGCAAGGAATATAAGATACTGGTTACCGCGTGCAGCGGGCGCCTGAAATCGAATACCGTTCTGGAAACGATGGAACGCGGCGCCTGGGGAGTGTTGATCTGCTGTTGCCCGGAAGATGAATGCGAGCACGGCGGAAGCCCGAGGGTGAAAGCGCGGATGAAAGCCCTGACCAGCTCCCTGGAAAGGCTGGAAATCGATCCGAAGCGCCTTCAGGTGGTCGAAGTCCCGCAGGGGAATCCGGCAAAATTCACCAGCGCGGCGAACGCTTTCATGAATGATATCCGAACGATCGGGCCTTTAGTGTAAGGAGTTGACAATGAAGCTGAGTGTTCCGTACGGCAAAGACGGCAAGCTCGAAGCCGAAATTGACGAGAAGCGCATCATCGGCCTGATTGAGCCGAATGAAGTCAAAATCGGCGATGAAACGGAGGTCATTCGCAAGGCACTGGCAAATCCTTCCGGATATAAAAGCCTTCGAGATTTCCTGAAGGATGCCAGGGATGTTTTGTTCATTGTCAATGATCCTACGCGGCCGACTCCGACCTCCCGCGTGCTGGACATCATCCAGGACGACATCGCCGGACATAAAGTCAGTTTCATCGTCGCCACCGGGATCCACAGGAAACCGACGGAGGAGGAATACCTGCAGATATTTGGCGAGAAGCTCTACGCCAAGTATAGAGAGTGCATTTTCATCCACGACGCCAGGAAAAGCGAGGACATGGTCTATCTCGGGACATCGAAAAACGGCACCGAGATGAAGGTGAACAAGCTGGGCGTCGAAGCGCACAAAATCGTGATTATTACTTCCGTGGAGCCGCACTATTTCGCCGGCTACACGGGCGGGCGTAAATCGTTTCTGCCCGGAATCGCGTCGTATGAAACTATCACGCAGAATCACAAGCTGGCGCTCAAGCGTGAAGCTTGTGCGCTTAAGCTGGAAGGCAATCCGGTTCACCAGGACATGATTGACGCTCTCAGCACAGTGAAGAAGGAAATCTTCGTCATCAATACCGTTCTGGACAAGAATCACCGCATTTATGCGGCAACAGCCGGCGACATCTATAAATCGTTCGATGCTGCAATTGCGAAGGCGAATGATGTTTTCGTGGCCAAGATCCCGCAAAAAGCGGATATCGTCGTGTCTGTGGCCAAATTCCCCTCGGATATCGATCTCTATCAGGCTCAAAAGGGGATCGACAACGCCAAATACGCGCTGAAGGAAGGCGGAATTTTGATCCTGGTTGCCAAGTGCCGCACGGGCATCGGCGAAGATTCCTTCGTGAAGTTGTTGAGCTCCGCAAGTTCGCCGCAGGATGCCCTGGACCGCATCGAGAAGAAATTTGTCGTGGGCTATCATAAGGCGGCGAAGATGGCGGAAGTCGGGATATGGGCGCAAACCTGGGGCGTGACGGATCTGGATCCCAAATTGCTCGAAAGCATATTTATCCGGCCCTTTTCTTCTCTGCAGGCGGCGTTGGATGCGGCCCTGGCCGAGAAAGGCAAGGACGCAAAAGTATTAGTTCTTCTGGATGGCAGCCTGACCATCCCGCATGTGGCGCAATAATTCGAAATTTGATATTCGGAATTGGAGTTTCAGTCTCGAATTTCGAATCCGCTGGAGGGATAGATAATGATTGTTGGTGATCAGAAACCGATCGAAGAAATCATGTCATACATTGACGGTTGCGAGCGCATTCTGCTGGCCGGCTGTCATGGTTGTGTCACCGTGTGCTGCGCGGGAGGACAAAAGGAAGTGGATGTCTTGGCCAGCATGATTGAACTGGGCCGGATGAAACGCCGCCAGCCGTGCAAAATCACGAAAATGGTGCAGGAACGCCAGTGCGATATGGAGTTCCTGGAAGAACTGCTCGCGAAAGCCAAGGATCACGACGTGATCCTGTCAATGGCTTGCGGCGCCGGCGTTCAATTGGTCGCCGAGAATGCCGGAAGCATCAGAGTGTTCCCAGCCATCAATACGAATTTTATCGGCGCAATCTATGAAAAGGGGGTTTGGGGCGAGCGTTGCCAGACCTGCGGCGACTGCAAACTGTATCTCACCGGGGGCATTTGCCCGGTGACGCGTTGCGCCAAAAGCCTGATGAACGGCCCTTGCGGAGGGTCGCGTGACGGCAAATGCGAAGTCAATTCGGAGATCCCTTGCGGCTGGCAGTTGATCGTGGACCGGCTCGAAGCGACAGGATGTTTAGACCAATACGAGAGGATTCTTGAACCCGTGGACTGGTCCCGCTCTCGCGACGGCGGCCCGCGCAAGCT
>JBEKKY010000317.1:0-6378 GCA_050010475.1 Acidobacteriota bacterium
CGGCTCTATTCACCGATTATTTGTTTAAGGAGCCCGCCATGGTCGGCCGCTCTCTCGCGCTCACCATGTCGATCGCAGGGACATTCATGCTGGTTGTCTTCCGGATCACGATGCGTCCTTACCGCAACGACTATTTAAAGATGCATCCGCCACAGATTCCGCAGAGTTCCCTTCTCAAAGAAACATTTTATGACCGATGAATAGAGGAAGTGGCCTTAACCCGGATTATTCATGAAGCTCCGTAGCGAGGCGGCGCAGACGGGCATGGATACAAGGCGCGCGACTGAAGGCCCCGCAGGCGTACTCGACAGTACGTCGAGGAGCCTGAAGGAGCGCAACGCAGTAGACATGCCCGTATCGTTTTTACGCCAGTGTCAGAAAGCCCAGTTCCCTCATCTTAACTATTCTCCAACACCCCTGGGGCACGGGGATTTGAATATTATCTGGTACTTGTCACACAAGTGATTCCTACAAACTGAGTGCCGACGTCTTTGTTCTTGATTTCGCTGGGGAACTTCGCAGCGTTGGTCGATAATGTCCCCGTGCAGAGAAATATCCCCGAAAGGATGAGGTATGTGCCCGCCCAACAGAATAAACACACACTCTAGTCGGGCTAGTGACAAATCAGAACAGGCCACACCTGAGAGAGATGAGCTTCCTGGCATGTCGATGCAGCCGTCGACAGTCGCAGCTATGTACGCGAGGGCTTTTGCAATAAATCCTGCAGCCATTGGCATCGTACGCTTGGATAATGGGCGGATTGTAGATGTCAACGATGCCTGGCAAAGGATCTTCGGTTACAGTCGCAACGAGGCTATTGGGAGGTCGGCCATCGACCTTCATCTCTGGCGCAGAAGTGAAGACAGGAACCGGTTTATCAAAGATTTGCACAAAGGAGGTTCTTTCCGCGACCGTGAACACGCCGTATTGAGAAAGTCAGGCGAGAGTTTTGTGGCGTTGTGTGCGGCGGAAATAATGACGATAGGGAACGACACATTTATTGTCTCGACCTGGCTGGACATTAGCGAGCAAAAACAATCCGAGAAGGCGCTGCGGGAGAGCGAGTCTAAATTCAGGTCTCTTTTTGAGAATAGTCCGGACGCAGTGTTTTTGACCATTCCCAATGGGACCATTTTGGCGGCAAACCCTGCTGCCTGCGCGATGTTTGGCTGGACAGAACAGGAAATCTGCAACATGGGCTCTGCCGGTTTGCTGGACATGGAAGATCCTCGTTTGTCAGCGGGAATTGACGAGAGACTGAGGACCGGTCGCGTTCACGGGTGGGAAATCACAGCAATCCGCAAGAACGGACAGAAATTCCCTGTTGAAGTCGACTCAGTCATATTGAAGGGGGAGCCGGTTCGCTCCTTCGTAATCATGCACGACATCAGCAAACGCAAAAGTGAACAGGAGGCGCTTCGGAAAAGCGAACATCTCCTGTCCGAATCGCAGAGGGCTGGGCACATCGGCAGTTGGAGTCGAGACATCGGGGCGGACCGTATTCAATGGAGTGATGAGACTTATCGCATTTATGGCCTGACGCCCGATCTCTTCATCCCCACTCTCGGGAGTTTTATTAATCTGATCCACACTGAAGACCGAGCGCTGATGCAGAGGTTTATTCATGCCTGTGCAGCCGGTGAACATCCACGGGATGTGGAATTCCGCATTATCCATGCTGATGGGAGTATCCGAACGCTCTGCAGTTGTGGAGACCTTCAATGTTCTCCCGATGGCACACCTCGAAGACTCATTGGCACTGTCCAAGACATAACCGAACGCAAGAGAGCAGAAGAGGAACTCAAGCGAAGCCGGAAAAACCTAGCCGAGGCCCAGCGACAGACCCATATTGGGAGTTTCGAGTTCGACTTCCCAACGGGCCGCCTGGATTGGTCTGAGGAAATGTTTCGCATCTGTGGAGTGAGACTCGAGGATTTTCAGGGCACAATGCACGATTTTCTAGAGAGAGTCCATCCCGAGGATTTGGCACAGCTAGAAAAAAACCGTGAAAAAGGGCTAACCTGCACCGGCCCTCTGGATCTGGCCTTTCGTATTGTGCGCCCGAACGGGGAAACCAGATACATACGGATGATATTCGAAACAACATTCAACGAAGATGGAAGCCCCTTGCGGCGGCTGGGAACATTTCAGGATATCACCGAGATGAAGCAAGCAGAGGAGGAGAAGGCCAAACTCGAAGCCCAGCTTCAGCAGGCCCAGAAGATGGAATCGATAGGCCGTTTGGCGGGCGGTGTTGCGCATGACTTCAACAATATGTTGAGTGTAATACTCGGCCACACAGAGCTTGCGCTTGAACAAATGAATCCGGAACAGCCTCTCCATGCCGACCTAAAGGAAATACAGGAAGCCGCGCAACGTTCCGCCGATCTCACCCGACAATTGTTGGCCTTTGCTCGAAAACAGACAGTCGTTCCCAGCGTTTTGGATCTGAACGAAACCGTATTGGGCGTTCTTGGCATGCTGCGGCGACTTATCGGTGAGAATATTGAGCTGGTTTGGTTACCAGAGGCTGATTTGTGGCCCATCGAGATTGATCCATCCCAGATCGACCAAATTCTCACCAATCTCTGCGTTAACGCTCGGGACGCAATTGCCAATACCGGCAAGATCACGATCAAAACAGAAAATCGCATCTACAGCGAGGAATACCGCGCAAAAGATCCAAGTTTCCTGCCTGGGGAATTTGTGGTGCTTCATGTCAGCGATAATGGTCATGGCATGGACAAGGAAACAATGGCGCACATTTTCGAGCCCTTTTTCACTACCAAAGGTGTCGGTGAGGGGACAGGCCTCGGTCTGCCGACAGTTTACGGTATTGTCAAACAAAACAACGGCTTCATCAACGTGGAAAGCACCGCCGGCCAGGGGACTATCTTCGAAATTTACCTGCCCCGCTATGTGGAAAAGGCAACCGGAGTTTCTGAGAAATCAGCAACGGAAACGACGGCAGGAGGTGAGGAGACCATTCTATTGGTGGAGGATGAGTCCTCCATTCTGAAATTGGCCACAAGGATGTTAGAAAATCATGGCTACACTGTTTTGGCCGCATCCACTCCCGGTGAAGCGATGCATTTGGCCAAGAACCACCAGGGACAAATCCACATTCTGATGACCGATGTGATCATGCCCGAGATGAATGGCCGCGAGCTGGCTAAGAATTTATTATCGCTCTATCCACATCTCAAATGCCTTTTCATGTCAGGATATACAGATGACATTATTGCCAGCCACAATGTGCTGGCACCTGGGACCTGTTTCCTTCAAAAGCCATTTTCGATCAAAAAACTGAGTGCCGCGCTGACAAAACTTAAACAATCAGACTGACAGCACGATTCAGCGATGAACAGGAGTTGTTGAGTTTAGCTGAGAGTGGGTCCAATCCAACAGCGTTTCCACCCTTCCGATTTCCATACATCGGAACCAGCAATGATCCTCGTCACAGTTCAACAGCTGTTTGGTCATGCTTGCGTTGAGATGACCGTGCGCGACTCCCACCCGGGCGCCGGCGAGTGCCGGAAAGCCGTTGCTCAGCTAAGTGATGGACATCATATGGACACCACCGAAGATTCCGTGGTAACTTACCGGGCTGTAAATTCTTTGAAAACATAGAATGTGCGCCTGTAGCTCAGGTGGATAGAGCAACGGTTTCCTAAACCGTGGGCCGCAGGTTCAAGTCCTGCCAGGCGCATCCGCTAAAACATTTAATCAATCAAATACGGAATGTCACTTTTGAGTCCCATCACCGATAGGCATGACTTTAAGTGGCGTCTTTAAGTGGTTGAACGCGGAGAGTCGTTCAACCGCGATTTGCAAATCACCCTCACTTACGATGTCGTATCGGCGATAGACTGACTCCGTCTTATGACCCGATAGCTTCATCGCCACGCTACGAGGTACACCCGCCCGCTCAAGATTCCGGACGGCGGTGCGCCGGAAATCGTGAAACAGCCGACCGGGTATGCCCGCCTTGCGACAAGCCGTAGCCCATGAACGTTTGAATTCGTGGATCGGATTCCCTCGATTGGCACCGCGATTGTGATGGAAAACGTAAGGTGCGATGATGCCTTGGCGTTTGAGTTCGCCGGCCTTCATCGTTTTTGCTTGTGTAAAGCCTAACTGTACGTCCTTCGAAATCGACCTGAGGCCATTGAAGCAAAAGGATCTCGCTCCGACGCCAACCTGTAATGCAGGCGAAAGTAGCGACAGGCTTCATATGTTCGGGCAGGTGTTTGTAAAGGGATGAGAATGGTTCGGGTTCAAAGAAGCCCTTCCGGGCGTTGTTCTCTTTTGTGACTCCGCTTGACCGAACAGGCTGTGCACGAATATCAGCGACATTGACAATATCAGGGCCTTCGACAACAGCACGGCAACAACTCCGCATTTCATTGGCATACTCCTCCTTGCTGCCCTCGTACCTGGTCAACATAGTTTTGCGCAGTCGGATTGTTTAACACCCACCTATCGCCAGTGCGTTGCAAAAATGCTTTCATTTAGCATCTTTGAAGATAGCCTTCAAACAGAACCCCAAGCTCGCCAAAAACACCAGCAACCAGAAATAGACGTTTTCAAAAAAGATGTTTTTATGGTTGAAGTAAAAGGCAATCATGGTAAATCCAATTCCACCTAAAAATCCAGACATCGCCAAGTATATTTTGTATTTTTTGTTCATACCCGACCGTTCCTTTTTCAATGTTTCTGGAAACGATTCATCATCGAAGGTCAATTGAATCGAATCAAGAAAATTCTCAACGGGGCCGTGACTGACTTGTCCTGAATAGGATGTTGCAGCCGGGGCCGATATCTCAAGTAGGATGTTCTTATTGAGCAGATGTGAACGGCGGACGAACGCCGATGCACGCAGATAGAATCCACGTAGATCTGCGTAGCGAATGTAGGATTTCCAGTTTTTGCCCGGAAATCAATCAGGGAGACATCAGCCACTCTTTGAGGAGAGTCAGATCATTTTCCTTTTTTGTTAAGCCCCTCATTCCTTCATCCCGCCGTAACAACCGCCAAACCTGGCGGCCGTGCCGCAGAACAAGGTCCTTGAAGCGTACTGCGTAGTAGAAATAAATTCGTATGGAGTCCGAAGGCGCCGGGTACATTCGCGCCACCTCTTCCGGAGAGGGGAAAGCCCTCCTTAGAAACAAAGTTCCTTTGTTCCGAAGCCGTTTGGATCCCCATAATTGAGCGATGTTAGTAGACAATGATAAGCCATCAGAGTTCCAATGCTCGTATGCAAAGATTCTCTCTTTGGCCAATACCATAAAACGTTCATCGAAATCCCTCGGTTTGATGGCTTTCATCAGATCATCCGGCACAGATGCCCCCAACAGCTCCCTGGCAAGCCTGAAAGTGAGGTAGACACATTTTGCCCCACCCGATTGCTCGCTGCGAAGCCGTACTTGCTTCCAGTCAATCTCCTTCGCGTGATATCGGATCGTTTGGAGAATGTCGTATAAGGTTATCAGTCCCATTTCAAACAGATGCTTAGAAGCGTGTAAACAAAGATGCAATAACAGATCTTCTGGACATAGAACCGACACCTCGACCCCGGCAATGATGGCTTGCCTGGATCTTTCCCACTGTCCATCAATGTCTATCTTGAAACGATACATAGAAGGCAGAAATTTCCAATGAACTTCCACAAACAATTCTCCGTTTGGCAACCCATAGACAAAATGGCAAATGTCTTTTGCAATCTGTCTACGGCACTCGGCTGGAGCATAGCCCATCCCAAGCAGTGCTGCCTCAACCCTCATCAAATCATCCTTGTGCACCAAGACATCCACATCACCCATCGGCCGGAGGGCTATGTTGTCATAAACAAGCTGCGCCAAGTGTGCCCCTTTAAGCACAATCACCGGGATATTTGCATGCCGTAACGGCCCCAGCACCTTGCCAAGTTTGTGGTACAAATGCATACCCCTGCCGGCACTTTGGAGATAAATGTGGCGTAGTCTCGCCATCACGTTGGCCGGAATAGGTATATCCGAATGGAATGTTCTTAGACGATGGTAAAGCAAAGGAGCAACGCCATGCCGGCCCGACAGTTTAATGAAAACATTCCAATCAGAGCTTGATAGCGATTCGAGTCTGCCGTCACCCTTTTCGTCCGGAACCACACGGAGGCAGTAAAGGAGCAATTCATGGATTTGAGTTTGATCCATTCAGTCCTCCGCGATCATCAAGCCTTCACCGGTAATGCTGGGCTTGCATTTCGAACAACCGGGCATAGGTTCCTCCCACGCGAACGAGCTCTTCATGGGTGCCTCCTTCGATGACGCTTCCATGCTTGAGCACATAAATGCGGTCAGCCATCCGGACGGTGGAAAAGCGATGACTGATCAGGATGGC
>JBEKKY010000318.1:0-4632 GCA_050010475.1 Acidobacteriota bacterium
GCAAATGACGAATTACGAGTTACGAGTTACGAATTACGAATTGATGTTGGCTCATGATAGCACAGTCCGGGCGTAAACATTTTTCACAGCCTTCGGCGGCGCATCATTGACATTTGCTTATTGTAAATCTTGATCGAAGGTGATTGATATAGTCCATCCGAATTCTCTTGAACAACCGAAAAGGAGAATGTATGAGATTCAGAGCGCTCTCTTCTCTCATTTTTGTGCTGGCCGGACTGTTTGCAGGATCCGCACCGGCGCAGGATGCCAAAATCACTGTGATGAATCCTAGAGGCATCCTGCCTCCAATCCGCCGTATACCGATGGCGACCCGCCCCGCCACACTGGACGGCAAAGTGATTTATATCGTCGACACAAGATATCCACGCACCCGGGAATTTGTTGAAGAGCTGTTCAAAGTGCTCAAGGAAAAATATCCAAAAACAACCTGGGTGCTTAGAGACAAGTTCGGGGGCTATGTCGATGACGACCCGAAGCTGTGGGCGGAAATAAAGGAGAAGGGTCATGGAATGATCATGACCATCGGCCATTGAAGCACCTGTTCGCCGTCGGTCGTCGGCCATTGCGTGACAGCGGAAAGCTTGGGAGTGCCAACAGTCCCGATCATCACTCAGAGGTTCCGGGATCTCGTAACTGCAATTGCCTTTAAAAAGGGGATCCCCAATATGCGGATGGTCTATACTCCTCACCCGGTTACGGATCGGCCGGCCGCACTATGCCGGAAATATCTTGAAGGGAACGATCCGGTTAACGGCAAGCCGATCCTGGCGGAAATCATCGCAGGACTGACCCAGCCCCTTTCGGAAGAAGACAAACAAACAGGATTTCTGCCGAGGCCGCCAAGAAAAAGGTTGCTGGAGCCTGATACGGCTGAAAATCTGGAAAATTATTTCTACAACAACGATTTTACCGATGGACTCCCCATCATACTGCCCACCGAAAAAAAGGTCGCGGAGATGCTGAAGGCAACCAGCCACAAGCCTGACGAAATCGTGGGCAAGATGGCCGCCTCCACTCCGCACGAAGCCTGGCAGTACACGGTTGAAATGGTCGCGATCAACGCGGTCATGTCGGGAGCAAAACCGGAATACTTTCCCGCCATCTTAGCTTTGGCTTCGACTGGTGCCACTGCTCTGGTTAGCTCTACTTCATCCTATTCGAGGATGGCGTTGTTTAACGGCCCCATTGTGCAGGAAATAGGAATGAATGCAGGCGTCGGTGCCATGGGGCCTTTTAACCGTGCCAACTCTACGATTGGCAGGTGCTGGACACTGATGTCCAAGAACATTGGAGGGTCCGGTAAAATTGGAGAAACCTACATGGGAACTCAGGGGAGCAATCTCAATTACAACAACCTCTGCTTTCCCGAAACCGAAGATGTATTGCCTCCCGGATGGAATCCCTTTCACGTGCAGAAGGGACATAAGAGGTCCGAAAGCGTGGTGAGTGTTTTCGGCGGTTGGAGCCTGAGCGATATCTGCTGGTATACGCCCATGCCCATCTATCAGGTTATCCGGGGATGGCTGGAGCATTTCTTCTCTACCAGCGTAACTGGAGCCACGATTATCCTTGATCCCATGGTCGCCGCGGATGTCGCCGCCGCGGGGTTCAAGTCCAAGGAAGCCTACGCCGATTACCTGGTCAAGAATACCGGGACACCCGGCTGGCTCTATTGGCAAACCCGCCAGGCAGAATTGGAACAGGCCAGGAAAGGTGTCGAGCCTTTTGCATCTTACCTGAAGGTTGGTGAAAACGGTGTAATCCCCATGTCGCGTTTCACCGGAAACCTCACCTTGGGGGTGCCTGTGAATGCATTCGCATTCGGCACTTTGGCTGCGGATCGCACTCCGATCGAGATCATCGTCACCGGCGGAGGCACCAACACCTATTGGTCCGGCGGCGACTTTATGTATTCCGGCAGCGCATCCATTGATAAGTGGAGGTGAAGGATTTGATCGGGGTCGGAGTCGGGATCGGAATCGAAAGAAACAAAAAACCGACCCCGATTCCGATACCGACCCCGCCCCCGATTGCTATTTTTCCTTAAGGAAATACGGAGGTGCAAGATGCATAGAGCAATGGCTTGGATATCGGCATTAATGCTTTTAGCAATAACCAGTGTTCAAACTGCTGCTGCGGAAGATGCAGCCATGCGGCGGATCGCCGACAGGGAAGCGATTGAAGACGTGCTGAGCCGGGCTACCCTCGGTTTTGAGCTGAGCGATCCCGATCTCTTTTCGGGCGCCTTCGCGGAGGATGCCGTGTTTCAACTTGATGAAAAAGGGCCGGTCTTTGGTTTCGACAAAATGATCTACAAGGGGCGTGCCGATATCCGCAGCATCATCACGGACAGAGTCGAAAAGGCGCGCAAGAGGGATCCCAAAACCCTGAGCTTCGATCCCGCGAGCTTGAAGATGTACCACCGCAATACCGATGAGCACACGGTAATTCTTGATGCGCACAGAGCGCACCATACTTCCACCTGGATGGCTGTGATAAAGACGAACGTTGATATCCACATTTCCGCAATAGGCCGCTACGACGACATGCTCGAGAAGCGCAATGGCAAGTGGCTGATCGTGAAGCGTGTCCGAACCGAGTAGCTCTTTGATCAAAAACCAAAACGCCACGGATTCCACGGATTTCACCGATTTTGAATCGGTGAAATCCGTGGAATCCGTGGCGTTTTTTAAGCTCTAGTAGATGCCGTATTCCATGACAGCTTCGGTCATGGCCCGCAGATTATTCGGATCACCTTTATCAATGCTGGCGCCTCCCGTCAAAATGAAGCCGCCACCCTCGCCGCAGACTTCGATCAGCTTGCGGCAATATTCCTTGACCTCTCTCGGAGTGCCTGTGATCAGCAGAGAAGCGGGGACATTTCCTGAAATGCACGCTACGTCGCCCAGAATTTTCTTGGCCCGGAACATATCGGTCCGGTCGAAATACCACACGACTTTGCCTCGCGGCAGGTCTTTGATAATTTCAAGACGGTTGTCATATCTTCCTTCTGCAAACAACAGGGGCACCGCGCCTTCTTCGATTAATCCCAGGATAACTCTTCTGAACGTGGGCCAATAAAACTTTTCAAACTGCTTGCCGGACATGAACGTGTCGTCTCCCTTGTGTAGTGCAAAAAAGACAATGGGCCTGCCGGACATGTCGGCTCCCTCCAGACCGACGTCAATGTTCATCTGCGTGATCTTCTCCATCGCTTGCAGAACTTTTTCCGGCTGGCGATAAAGATCCAGGAGGATGCCCTTTGTCCCGCGGAGAGTATCTGCCAGGATATCGAACGGGGCATGGGACTGGCCTCCGAAAAAGGATGGGTATCCGGCCGCGGTCGCTTCGAAATTAAAGCGCATCAGCGGTTCCATCCATTTCGCGGTTTCGATCCCATAATCAATGATTGCCTGATACGCTGCCCGCACTTGCGGCATTATGGCCGGCCCCAGAAACCTGTTTGCCATCCCGAGCATAAAAGGAGTCGGCGAAAAATTTGCGAAAGGCGCAAGCGCCCCGATACTGCGAGGCAAGTAACGCCGGAAGCAGAAGTCGCTGAGGTCCTCGATGAAAAGATCGTACTCGTCCGCTTTCATGTATTCCCCTTCCACAAACTGCGGCATGGAAGCGTGATCGGGCAAGCCATGACCAGGCCACCTCAGGTTCAGGGGGTTGATTATCTCGGATGCTTTTCCCGAACCCGTCATCATGGGACTGGCGAACGTGTCGGAATCAAATTCAGCGAAAAACTTTCGGTAGGCCTGACAGAGGCGTTCATTGTCATACATCGCCTCTTTTAAGGTCATGCCGGCGTGGTACAGCGGAAAGCTGCCTGCCGGCAATATCACCGGCACGCGGTCCGGTTTCTCCAGTTTAATTACCTTAATAAACCTGGTGGTCCTTTCCTGGTATTTTTGTTTTGCCTGCGCATCTTTGAACTGCACCTCTTTTGGATTCAACCACTGCTCAAATCTCTTTTCCCTCTTTTGCTCCGCAGTCGGTTTCTCATTCATTTTCAGCACTCCTGTGTGGTCGTTTCATAATAGGATAGCTTTGCTGATCAGTTGTACAGCATGCATTTTAACCTCAAAGGCTCAAAGACTCTACGATTTATCCAGGAGGTTTGTATGAGACGCAAAGTAGCACTATTAATGTTGCTGGTTTCGGTGCCCGGCTTCCGCTGCGTTTTTGCGCAAGTTCAAAACGCAACGATTTCGGGCAAATTCTGGGTCGAACCTCCGACCCTCACCGCGCTTGGGTTTGACTGGAAAATATCGGGGGACGACAATCGCAACGCTCAGGTTGAAGTCTCTTACAGGAAAAAAGGGGAACCGCAATGGCACAAAGCGCTGCCGCTCCTGCGATTGCAGCATGAAAGAATCGGAAGTCCAACCGGTCCCGGTTACCCGAAGCCTCCAGTTTCGGACGGATCCGGATATGTGAATCCGTTTCATTACATTACTCCGAACATGTTTTCCGGGAGCATCCTGAACCTGCAACCCGATACCGAGTATGAATGCCGCTTCGTTTTATCCGATCCCGACGGCGTCAAAGGACCAAGAAGCATGATGGTTTCGGCACGCACCCGCCCGGAACCGCAGCCCGCCA